>JAASTL010000173.1 GCA_021767305.1 Piscirickettsiaceae bacterium
ACCGCAACTGGCCAGTACCAATTTGCCATCATGGAATCTTGTGCGGCTTTGGCACTGTCTGATCGTTGCTGTTGATCAATTCGATCAAGCTGATTTTGATTGGTCTGAACCACAGTAGGAATAGAACTGTTCGCTGGCCACACTTTAATGGCATCGGTTTTCAGTACTGCGGTTTCGAGTTTATCGTTTTGGGTGTTCCACCACTGGATAGTCACATCTGGAATTTGCAATGAACCTTCTGCAGTAGGAACCACCGCTTGGCTGATTTCAATTTTCCCGATAATGCCGCTGCTATTCATAATTTGAGTGGGTTTTTTACTATCGGTATAAATCTTGTAACCTTGTCCATTTGGTGTGGTTAAATCTGGCAGCTGGCTCGCCTTAAGGCCTTTGGCTTCAATCGTAATCACTCTTCTTAGGCTGTCACCCACATGCACAGTTTGCGGGATATTGTCCCATTTTTGGGTGATTTTGAAGTCTTCAGCCGGTAACCAATAGGAACCGGATTTGGTTTTTTGTGGCAGTACTTTTACGGTTATGTTTTTAGCTAAGGCTCTGACCCCTTTTTGTCCACCGCGCAGCTGCACTAAACCAGTGAAAGAGGGCGCTGCAATGCCAATTTGGCCACTGGTTTGTGGAAAGAAAGCATACTGCCACTCATAAACAGTATATTGTTGACCATTGATACTTTTACCGTACACCGATTGCTCTTTGATCTGTTCTACTAAAGCATCTTCAAATTTGGGTGGGCGAATATTGCCGTTGATTAAGCTTCCTTTATGGAAGAAACGTAAGGTGTAAAGAACTTGTTCTTGTACATATGCCGTGGTTTTGTCGACTTGTGCTTCTAAAAAATAAGGACGGTTATCATCACTGTACTGAGCGCGTTTGACTTCAATAGGGTAAGGCTCACTACTCACTCCTTTTACGGTGAAGGGAGGTACTACCAAATTACCTATTTGTTTGGGTAGCAACTGAACTCGCCAACGGGTAAAGGAATCATATTTGCCATTTACGATTTGAACCTGATTACTTTGCTGTTGATTCAATACCTCAAACTGATCTTTTAATTTATCCAGATTAAGCTCTTCATTGACCTGAAAATCTGCGGCAATAATCAGAGTGATCACATCACCCATCTCGACCGATTGTCTATCGGTTTTGACCGTTAAACTGGCTGCTAAAATTGTCTGTGTGAATAGGCTAAGCAGCACCATAAAAGCAGCTTGCTTGAGCAGCTTAAGTGGGTTTTTATAAGTACCGATTTTCATGAGGTTACCACTGTTTATCGTTATCATTGTTGGCGCCTGGATTTTGCTGGTATTGATATTCAAATTTACGTTTTAGGAAAAGCCCAGGTTGATCGGGAATTTGTTTTAACCAGTTTTGTTGAGCAAGCTCCTCTTCCGAAAGAGGTTGGGCATTTTTATTTGCTTCACCTTGCGACTCTGCATCTGCAATTTTGCCAGCGCGTTGAGCTTGCTGGTTTTCGCCAGAATTACCCTTGCCATCTTCATTTTGTGACTCTGCCAATCCATCCGCTCCAGCTTTTCCTTGTTGGCCTTGTTCTCCGCTAGCTGAGTTGGCCGTGGCAGATTGGCTGGCGTTTAAGTCATTTGCATTGTCACTTTTGCCTTGTGATGCATTCGGCGTATCGGTTTGCTTGCCACCTGCTTGAGAACTAGCCTGAGCTCCTTGTGCATTGCTGGTGTCGCCATTTTCCGCTGTTTGTGCATCCTCACCTGCTTGCGCATCGCTTTGATCTCCGTTGGCATTGCTATCGGCTTGAGACGAGCCTTGCTGGTTTGCACTGGAACCTTGGTTCGCAGCAGATTGGTTCTGATTTTGAGATTGTTTTTTCAAGCTATTTTGCGGTTGTGCTTGGTTGTTTTGGGTATTCGCTTCTGGATTAGATTGGTTGGGTGGCAATTCTCCATCAAGGTTATTGCCATTGGCTTTTTGGCTAACCATTTTGAGCTGTTGTACCAAGTTCAGATTGTCTTTGGCCTGTTGCATATTTGGATTTATCAATAACGCTTGTTGGTACGCCTCAATCGCTTTATCTAACTGCATATCTTTGGCTAAGGCATTCCCTTGGTTGAAGTAACCTTTGGCACTTTTATCGCTGGCAAAAAGTCGCGCCGCTTCAGCATAACGGCCTTCACGATACAGAGCACTGGCACGCCATTGGCGGTCTTCAAACAGGGCTTCAGCCTTGGCATAATCCTGTTGTTCCCAAGCTTCATAGGCCTGCTGGTCATGCGATTTAAATGCATCCCCCAAATTAGACCACACTGAATTAGCATAAGCAGGCTGAGGAACCATTAAAGCCATTGGCACTAGAGTAACTAGCATTAGGCTCAATAAAACGCCTCTACGGAACATATAAGCGGCCATTGGAATTAAGATAAACAGTAGATAGATACCAATATCCAGAGGGTGATGAACACCGTCGTCATTATTATTGGTTTGGCTTTCGTCGGCGGTTAATTTTTGCGGTAGTAAATTTTTACTGTTATCCGCTCCAATTTGTAAGTTTTGCCACTGCATATTTGTGTCATCCACCAGTTCCGCAAAACGTTCGGTTGGCATGGCTGGCAGAATCAGATTACCTTGATCATCTTTCAGCAAACCATAGGTGGGTATCTGTACCACACCGCCTTTTTCAGTTCCTACCGTTAATAAGCTGACACTATAAGGTCTGGAGTCAATCCAATCTTCCATTAAACTGACTTGAGTCTTTTCAATGTCATCGCTAATCCAAATAATATGTCCATGGGTGACATTGGCACCTTTTAATAATTGTTCCGCTTGTTGCATGCCTAACAAGGGTTCAGAACCGAATTTTGGCATCACCACAGGGTTTAAACTTGGTAATAGATTCAATAAGGTTTTATTGTCTTCTGAGATAGGGCTAATGGTGTGCGCAGAGCCTGAATAAACCACCATACCCACAGCATAGTCGGGATTTTGTTTAAGTAGGTCGGTGAGGGTGTATTTAACGCGTGCAAGACGGTTGGGGGTGATGTCGTCCGCCAACATAGAGAGTGATAAATCCAGTACAATCACCACACCTTGCTGCGATTTTTGTGCCGGAACATCAACCGACTTTACCCAAGGGCCAGAAAGCGCAAGAATGGTAAAAAACCATAAAAATGCCAAACCGATGTAACCCAATTTTTCATTAAGGGTTGGCTCGCTACTGATATTTTCTCCCAACAGAAGCCGTCTGAATTTAGGGTCAATGACTTGATGCCATGCCCCTTGTTTTTTATTCGCTTGCCAAGCACGCCAGATAAACCAGACTACTGGTAATAACCCCAAAAACCACCATGGGCGCAGAAAATGAATGCCGCTTAACATCTCAAACATTTTAAGCTCCTAATCTTCGCATCTGCTGCCAAGCTAACAGTAAGCTCAACAAAAAAGCGAATGCCAATGGCCAATAATAAAACTCAGTTCTTAGTCGATAACTAAAGATTTCATGCTCAACCGATTCAAGCTGGTTGATGTGCTGGTAAATTTCAGACAACTGCTCAGTGTCATTGGCTTGAAAGAATTGCCCACCCGTGGCTTGAGCAATTTCAGTCAGGGCTTCAATATCCATATCAGCACGGCTCGGTAAAAAGCGGTCTAATCCATTTCGGCTGGTGACTTTACCCACTCCCACCGTGTATATCTTTAATCCCATTTCCTGGGCTTTAATGGCCGCTTCAAAAGGGTCAACTACCCCGGCGGTATTCGAACCATCGGTGAGCAGAATTAGAATCGCCGAACGAATCGATGAGTCATGCTTATTCTCTTTAAAATGTTTTAAAGTTAAACCAATCGCATCCCCAATCGCGGTGTTTTTACCCGCCATACCAATTTCAGTTTCATTTAACAGCGTTTTTACGGTTTCCAAGTCATAGGTTAATGGACTTTGTAAAAATGC
>JAASTL010000174.1 GCA_021767305.1 Piscirickettsiaceae bacterium
ACGGGTTTGTCTATAATCTTGTACCACATCATAACCATGCACCCTGATAGCACCTGAATTGGGTACCACCAAGCCCGACATGGAATTGATGAGAGTGGACTTCCCAGCCCCATTTGGACCAAGCAAACCAAAAAATGCGCCTTCTTCAACTGAAAAAGAAATACCTTTTAACGCTTGAACTTCAGAGTATTGTTTAACAACCTTGTCAAACTCAACTGCCAATGACATAGACAACCTTATATATTTAGAGAGAGCTTTAAGCGATTATTTAAATTCGATGACCGCATCAAGATCATAGAGCTCAACTAATGGCTTTAATTGAACGGGGAAGTTGATAACCTGAATAGATTGTTGTGCATTTTTTGCCCAATGCAGCAACATCGCCAAAGTGGCACTATCGGCGGACTTTACCGCTGAGAAATCAACCTCGGTAACCTGCTGTTGAAGCCAAGCATTGTCTTTGACAAGCTTGGGCAGATTTTTAATATTAATGACTTCGGGTAAATCTAACTGTGACATGATGCACTCAGACTAACTATTGAATTCGGCATTTTTGCTCTGCATTTCTGCAATCACCGCATCAATGCCTTTACGGTCAAAGTCTGAACTGTAAGCTTTACGATAATTCAGCAACATACTGATACCTTCTACCGAAACGTCATACAACATCCATTTAGCCCCGTCTTTATCAAAATAAACACGGTAAATCACATCTGACTTATTGCCATCAGCCTGAGCAACGGTCGAGGCCACGGTGACACGCCCCGGCTTTTCTTCTACCGCCGGCATGACTGAGACTGATTCAATTTTAAGCTTGAGCAAACTTTGTGAATATGAACGAATCAAGGTATTAGTAAAAGCTTCTACAAAAGCTTTTTGCTGACTTGCTGACGCCGATCTCCAGTGACGCCCCATAACGTAACGCGCCATTTTATCGGTGTCGATATATGGCAACACAAAGTTATTGGCAAACAGTTTGATTTGACTGGGTTGCTGTTCTAATACTTCACGATTAGCATTAAGCTCATAAATAATTTGATTCGATAAAGCTGAGACCATTTTTTCTGGATCATCTTGCGGGATTTTTTGCGCGTGTGCCGAGGTCGCCAAAACAATCATCATGACGGCAACCATCATAAAAGCTGAAGTGGCGATTTGTTTAAAGGTGATATTTGTCTGAAAGTATGCGTGCATGACTATTCTCCACTTTCACTGAATTTAACTAAAAATTGTCCGATTAGGTCTTCTAAAACTAGAGCTGACTGAGTAAGTTCGATTTCGCTACCATTGACTAAATAGTCTTCGGCGCCACCTACTTCGATACCAATATACTGATCCCCTAAAAGACCTGACGTCAAAATGGATGCCGAGCTATCTTCAGAAAGTTGATTGTAATCTTGTTCGATACTCATCTTCACTCGCGCCTTAAAACTCACCGGGTCAACGGTAATATCTGTAACACGTCCAATCACCACGCCACTCAATTTAACAGGCGCTCTAACTTTTAAGCCACCAATATTATTAAATAGTGCGGTGACTTGATAAGTCGGCTTCTCTTTTAGACCACTGAAGTTGCTCACCTGAAACGCAATCATCAAGAGTGCGGCAATACTCATAAGAACAAAAGCACCTACCCATATTTCGATTTTTAACTGTCGTTTCATGTTCAATCTTTCCTTATCGATTCAATCAATATTATGGCTTACAAAGTATTCTTAATACTTAAAACATCAGTGCCGTTAATACAAAGTCTAACCCCAACACACCCAAAGAGCTGTGCACTACCGTGCGGGTAGTGGCATTACTGACCCCTTCCGAAGTGGGGATGGCATTAAAGCCATGAAATAGTGAAATAATGGCAATTAATACTGCAAAAGCAATGGATTTTATAATGCCGTTCATCACATCTTCCTGCCAATCCACATGACTATTCATTTGCGACCAAAACGAACCTTGATCAACGCCAAGCCAACCCACGGCAACCATATAGCCGCCGATAATACCCAAGGCAATAAATAACAAAGTCAATAATGGTAATGCGATGAGCGCTGCACTAAAGCGAGGTGCGTAGATATATTTGAGCGGATCAATAGCCATCATTTCCAGTGCAGAGACTTGTTCGGTAGAGCGCATTAAACCAATTTCCGCTGTCAATGCTGAACCAGCGCGCCCGGCAAATAACAATGCTGCCACTACAGGTCCAAGCTCTCGCAACAACGACAAAGCCGTCATTGAACCCACCGCTTCTTCTGAGTTGTAGTCGACTAGAACGTTATAACCTTGCAAGCTCAAAACCATGCCAACAAACAAACCTGCCGTCAGAATAATCGGTAACGAGAGAACCCCTGCGACATAAACCTGTTTTAGCAACAGGTCTAAGCGCCAAAAAGAGTATGGCAATGCAGGCAAGAGAGAAGTAAAAAACATAGCTCCACGACCATTAGTTGCCAGCATATTTAAGGTATTTTTACCAAGTGATTGTAAAAATCTTAAAAAGCGATTGGATTGAATATCACTGTTTGACATAATTTTCTCTGCATAAAACGTTTTAAAACATTGTCTAGAATAAAACGTGACTCACTATGACTCGCTTTTTAAATAGGGTTCAACTGGATAATGAAAAGGTACTGGACCATCAGGCAAGCCTTTTACAAACTGATTCACATATTCTGAATCACCTTGCATAATCTCCTCTTTAGTGCCTTTTGCAATCACTTTTCCTTCCGAAATCACACAAACATAATCCGCAATCGAAAGGACTTCATTGACGTCGTGAGAGACAACCACAGAAGTCAAATTTAGACTATCGTTTAGCTGTTTAATCAAAGAGACTAAAACACCCATAGTAATGGGGTCTTGCCCTACGAAAGGCTCATCGTAAAAAATCATTTCCGGGTCAAGCGCAATGGCACGCGCCAGTGCCACACGGCGCGACATACCACCCGACAATTCGGACGGCATTAAATTTCTGGCACCACGAAGCCCAACCGCTTGAAGCTTCATCAGTACCAAAGACTCAATCAAAACCTCGGGGAGTTTCGTGTGCTCTCGCAGGGGAAAAGCGACGTTATCGAACACATTCAGGTCAGTCAACAAGGCGCCGCTTTGAAACAACATACCCATTTTCTGCCTGAGCTCATAAAGTTTTTTGCGCGGCAAGCGGTGAACGTTTTGTGTTTGCACAAAAATCTCACCACCATCTGGTTGCAACTGCCCGGCAATCAATTTTAAAAGCGTGGTTTTACCAGTTCCACTAGGCCCCATAATGGCAGTAATTTTGCCTTTTGGAATCGATAAGCTAATGTCATCAAAAATCTTACGATCGCCGCGCATAAAACTGAGATTTTTGATTTCAATGAGAGTCGACTCTGACATTAATGACATTCTTTGTATGAACCTTTAATCACTTTTAATACTTATTTTTTTACTTGATTACGCACGAATTTACAGAGCAACTGTGCAAGCCGACTATTTTAACCGAAAACCTCTAGAGATTAGGTAGTGATTAAATGGCAATTAACTTTTCTCAAACCTACACCTAGTGGCAAAAAGCTATAAATTCAGAGTCGGCTTTTTAGCTGACGACTTAATAACCTAAAAACTCACCAATTGTTTTTAAATCCTGCAACTGTTTGATTTTGACCTGCTGATCTAAAACAAACAACGGAGCACCAGAATATTGTTCTGGCAAACTTGCCATAAAGCTTTCCAAAATTAATCTTTGCACTTTTGGGTCTTCGGGAATCTTTTCCAACACGACTAATGGCTCGCCATAAAACTCTAATCCCGCATTCTGCCAAGACCATGACGATTTTATGAAAGCATCAAGCTTTTCGTCTACCTTAGCGGAAACTTTTAAATCTTCACCTATAGTCGAATCAGTCACCAGAGTTACTGAGAAACCGGTAAAATCTTGTAAATCTAAATCAG
>JAASTL010000175.1 GCA_021767305.1 Piscirickettsiaceae bacterium
GAATACGACGTTCGCGTATCTCTTTAAGGTCACCAATAAAGGCTTTGTTTATTCGATCGCTGACGGTACCTGGATCCACGGTGCTTTTACTATTGGCGCTGGCATAACTATTCAAATAGATGAATATGCAATAAATCAAAAATGTATGCAGTGCAAATTTTGCAGGCCTTAGCAAGTTGGGTCCCCAAGTAGCAACCTCATTAATTGAGGTCAATTTATTTTACGTGGAAAAAAAGTTTTGTTGAATGAAAAACCGTCTCGATATTCAAAATAAATTAACAATTTTTTCTGGTTTATGACTTTTCTCAATTGACAAACTATGTGATTATTACTTTATCAACAATTCCAGCTAGAGTGCGGCTCTTTAAACCTTATTATCATCGTCGATTAAAGGGTTTTACGCACTGCTTTTCAAGTTTCTAAGCTAAATGCTCGAATGGGCATTTCAGCAAAATTTAATCCAAGTTTTGACAATGGTTGGTCATAATTAAGATAAATCTTTAAAGTAAATTAAAAGTGAATACCATGATAAAAGTAAAGTATGCAATTTTAGGTGCCGGAACCGCAGGGCTAACCGCTTTAAGTCAGATAAAAAAAACAACAGATGATTTTGTCATTATTAACGGTGGTCATTTAGGTACCACTTGCGCACGAGTTGGGTGTATGCCTTCGAAAGCAATGATTCACTCTGCCAACCATTTTCATGCAAGAAATGCTTTGCAGGACTTTGGAATTAATGGTGCCGAAGCTCTAAGCGTAGATGATAGTAAAGTTTTACAACGTGTGCGTCAGTTTCGTGATCGTTTTACTGGTGGGGTTATTGCTGGCACCACTGAAAAACTCAAAGAAGGACAGTTTATTGATGGTTATGCAAAATTCTGCGGGCCAAATGCGTTAGAAGTTAATGGTGAGGTCATTGAAGCGGAGCGCATAATTATCGCTACCGGTTCACGTCCAGTGGTGCCTGGGCCATGGCAAAAGTTAGGTGCAAAATTAGTCACTAGTGATGAAATTTTTGAGTTAGAAAGCCTGCCTAAATCAATTGCTGTTGTTGGTTTGGGTATTATCGGTCTAGAGCTAGGTCAAGCTTTAAGTCGCCTAGGTGTCAAAGTGATCGGTTTTGAAATGCAGAAGACCATTGCCGGTTTAAATTCTCCAGCAGCTATTGAAAAAGCGATTCATCTTTTTTCTCAAGAATTTCCTATTCACCTTGGTGCTGCTGCTGAATTAAATGCAACAGAAAAGGGTGTAGAGGTGAAAGTTGGCGAAGAGACTTATGAGGTTGATTTGGTTCTAGCTTCTTTAGGTCGTCGACCAAATATTGATCAACTCGATTTAGAAAAAGCCGGCATTGAACTTGATGAGCGCGGTATGCCAAACTTTGATATCAACACCATGCAGATTGAAGATAAACCTATCTTTATTGCGGGTGACGTGAATACCTACCGTCCGATTTTGCATGAAGCAGGGCACGAAGGCAAAATTGCTGTGAGTAATGCCATGGCGTATCCGGAAATTACTTCTTATCAACGCAAAACACCGCTAGGAATTGCTTTTACAGACCCTGAAGTCGCCATGTTTGGACAAAGTTACCGTGAACTTGATTTGGACAAAATAGTAATAAATGATTTTCATTTGGAACGTAATAATGGACGAGCCATTGTCATGGGAGAAGATCATGGGGTGCTTTCACTTTGGGCCGACAAGGAGACCAAAAAACTATTAGGTGGTGAATTGGTCATGCCGCACGCTGAACATTTCGCACATCTACTCGCTTGGGCGGTTGAACAGCACATGACGGTGCTAGATATTGTCAAAATGCCGTTCTATCATCCCGTATTGGAAGAGGCGGTTCAATCAGTTATTGATGGTCTGTATGAAAGCTTATATCCAGCAGAAGAACGTGGCTTGCAAGCAGAGTTAACAGTAATGCAATAAAAGTATTGCTTTGTCTGGTATAATGCCTGCGATTTTAAATAGCGCCCTACGTTGCCCTAAGAATTCAGTGGAATTTTAGAAGCTTAGGAATGCGGGGGCTAAGCAAAAAATCGACTTTGTATTATGGCCTCCGGAATATTAGTTATTTTGAGTGAGAGGTGAGCATGGCTGAACAGATTAGAAGAAAGGTGTTCGCCAATACAAAGTATATTGGTTGATTTGTGTGGTGATGGAAATATTTTAGTACCGCAATCAGCTCAAATTTGCTTGGCTCTTTAGGCGTTTAACAATTAGATGGTACAGTGAGTAAAGAAAACAGTAACGGTCAACAAGACCCTCATGCTCAGCGCGAAGCTGAGAAGTATGAAAACCCTATCCCAAGTCGTGAATTTATTCTTGAAGTTCTAGAAGAAGCCAGCAAACCACTACGACTATTTCAAATTGCAAAAACCTTAGATGTCTCTGAAGATGACGAGGATCGTTTTGAAGCACTTTCGCGCCGCCTGAAAGCGATGGTGCGTGATGGTCAATTGATTCGTAACCGTCGTGGTGCTTTTGGTCTATTAAAGAAAATGGATCTGATTAAGGGGCGTGTTTTAGGACATCCAGATGGTTATGGTTTTTTAGTGCCTGATGAAGGCGGTAAAGACCTGTTCCTTTCAGAGAAAGAGATGCACAAGGTTCTTCACGGTGACCGTGTTATCGCCTCGGTTATTGGCGAAGACCGTCGTGGTCGTCAAGAAGGTGTTATCGTTGAAGTTTCTGAGCATAATACGACCCAAGTTCTAGGTCGTTTAAATCATGAAGATGGTTTGGCATGGGTTCGTCCAAACAACAATCGAATCACGCAAGATATCTTCATTCCTAATGATGGTCTGCTAGAAGCTAAAGAAGAGCAGGTGGTTTTGGTTGAAATTATTCACCAGCCTTCTATGCGCTCTGGTCCAATCGGTAAGATTATCGAAGTCGTTGGTGACTACATGGCTCCAGGAATGGAAATTGATTCTGCGATTCATGCCTACGGTATCCCAAATGAGTGGAACCCTGAGCTTGAAGCAGAATTGAAGGATATTCCGGATGAAGTCACTGCAGCCGACATTGAAGGGCGTAAAGATTTGCGCGCTATGCAGCTAGTGACCATTGATGGTGCTGATACCAAAGACTTTGATGATGCGGTTTTTGCTAAAAAACGTAAAAACGGTTGGCGTTTAGTCGTTGCGATTGCCGATGTTTCTCACTACGTTAAGCCAAACACGGCTTTAGATAAAGAAGCATTCAATCGTGGTAACTCAGTTTACTTCCCGCAGCGTGTGGTACCAATGTTGCCATCTAAGTTGTCTGATGGTTTATGTTCTTTGAACCCTAAAGTTGATCGCTTGTGTATGGTGGCCGATCTTTATATTGATGAAGAGGGGAAACTTGAACGCAGTCAGTTCTATGATGCGGTCATGAACTCTAAGGCGCGTTTAACCTATTCACAGGTTTTTGATATTCTCACTAACGAGAATAGCGAATATAAAGAAGAGTTTAAGGATCAAGTTCCACATTTAGAAGAGCTTTACAGCTTATTTAAAGTGTTACAAAAAGCGCGTGCTGAACGTGGTGCTTTAGAGTTTGAAACGACTGAAACCCGAATTGTCTTTGATGAAGAGCGCAAAATCCAAGAAATCGTTCCGGTTACTCGAAATGATGCGCATAAAATCATTGAAGAATGCATGTTGATGGCAAACGTGGCAACTGCGCGTTATTTGAAGTGGCATAAAATGCCAATGCTTTATCGTGTGCATGAATCTCCTCAAGAAGACCGTTTGGCTAACCTACGCACGTTCTTGTCTGATTTTGGTCTGACTTTAGAAGGTGGCGATCAGCCAACGGCACACGACTTTGCTGCAGTTGCCGACAAAGTGAAGGGTGAGCCGCATGAGCACCTAGTGCAAACAGTGCTGTTACGCAGTATGAACCAAGCGGTTTATCAGCC
>JAASTL010000176.1 GCA_021767305.1 Piscirickettsiaceae bacterium
CTCTGGGGGCGATTGCTGCACGTAATCTTCGTGAACAGATTGCCTATTTGGTATTGGCTTCGGTAGCGACTTTATTGGTTGGTATTGGTATCAATAATCATGAAGCCATGTCAGCCACCCTTTTCTATATGATGCACTCAACCCTGATTGCAGGTGGTTTGTTCTTGTTGGCAGAGTGGATTAGACAAGGTCGTGGTGCAGTGGAAGATCAGTTTGTGCGTGCCCATGCGATGCCAAAAGCCATTATTGTCGGTAGTATCTTTATGTTTGCCGTCATTGCGATGAGTGGTTTACCGCCTTTATCTGGCTTTATCGGTAAGCTGTTAATTCTCTCATCGGCATTAGATCATCCTGCTTTCTTCTGGATTTTAGCGGTGGTGCTGATTTCCGGCTTATTTATGATTATTGCTGTGGCTAGAGCAGGTTCATTGCTGTTCTACAATGTATTACCAAATGAAGTCTGTCATACCATTGATGGCAAACCAGAGTGTGACACACCTAAAACTTTATCTCTAAAAGGAGGAACCGCCGTAGTTGGGTTACTTTCAATGGCTGTACTCTTGGTGATATTTGCCAAACCATTCCATAGTTTTACCGATTCAGTTGCTGACCAATTGATGAATAAGAGTTTGTATCAACAAGAGGTCTTGAATGTGCAGACCATACCTAATAAATACAAGGAGTTGGTTGAATGAAAAAAATCTTACCTCATCCAATTCTAAGTCTGGTGTTATGGCTAATTTGGTTATTACTAAATAATACCGCAGCGCCAGGCCATATGCTTTTAGGGGCTATTTTGGCAATCTTAATTCCTTGGATGACCAAAGCTTTTTGGCCAGAACAAGTTTGTATTAAACATCCTATAACCTTGTTGAAATTCAGCCTAGTAGTGTTGTGGGATATTATGGTTGCTAATGTGATAGTGGCAAAGCTAATTTTAGGTAATAAAAATAATCTTGAACCTAAGTTCCTTTATATTCCATTGGACATTGAACATCCAATCGCAATCTCTATTTTAGCCAATACGATCTCTTTAACGCCGGGAACGGTCTCTTGTGATGTCTGTGAGGACAAGAAAACCTTATTAGTACATGGTCTGCATGAAGAAGATCCTCAAGCCACTATTGATGAGATTAAACAACGCTATGAAGCGCCACTGAAAAAGGTATTTGAGTCATGTTAGAGCTGAGTTTAAAGATTGGATTTGTACTGGTTTCGATTGCGTTGCTATTGAGTTTTTATCGACTCTGGAAAGGGCCTTCCAAACCAGACCGTATTTTGGCTTTAGATACGCTTTATATCAACTCTATAGCGTTATTGGTGTTGATAGGGATCTATCTCGGTAGCGTGGTTTATTTTGAAGCGGCTTTATTGATTGCGGTAATGGGATTTGTAGGTACGGTCGCCTTAAGCAAATACCTATTACGCGGCGATATCATGGAATAGAGCGGAGAGAAGTTATGCATGAATTTTTAGAATATTTACTTGCTCTACTGATTATCGTAGGTTCGGTGTTTACTTTGATTGGTTCAATCGGCCTGTATAAACTGCCGGATTTTTATATGCGTTTGCATGGTCCTACCAAAGCCTCAACCTTAGGGGTTGGAGCAATGTTGATTGCCTCAGCACTCTATTTCTCATTTAAGAATGGTGCGGTTAGCTTACATGAGATTTTGATTACTTTGTTTTTGTTTATTACCGCACCGATTGGTGCGCATTTAATGGCCAAAGCTGCCATTCATATTCACACTAAGAAACTAGCAAAAACTGAATCATTTCCAAACAAATAGACTAAAAATAAGTTTAATAAATAAAAAACCCGGAATTTGAATCCGGGTTTTTTGTTGGGTTTATTGTTTTAAGGTATCTTAGATTTAAGAGTGCTGTTCACGTTTAAGTTTAGCTAAATAAGCTTTTCGTTTTTCTGGAGGCATGGCTGCCAACATACGTTGTAATTTAGCTTTTTGGTCTTCAGCAAACTGCTTGTGCTGTGTACTGGGTGCCTTGATTTTGACACCACGTTTTTCAAGACTTTTACGTTCGGCAATTTTATCGATTTTTTCTTTCAGTGTTGCTGCGGTAAACGGCTTAACAATATAACCATCTACCCCAGCCTGTGCCGCTTCTAGGATCTGGCTGCGTTTCTGTTCTGCAGTAATCAACATAAAAGGCATGTCTTTGAGCTTTTCGTCCGCTCTAACGCGTTTTAAGAGCTCAATACCTGTCATTTCAGGCATGTTCCAATCGCTGACGATAAAATCATATTTACCACTTTGAATCATTGGCCATGCTTTAGAGCCATCATTTGCATCATCAATATTCGTAAAACCTAACTCTTTCAATAAGTTGGTTACGATTCTGATCATGGTTGAGAAGTCATCGACTACTAGTATATTTATGTCTTTATCGATTGCCATTTTTGTATTCAGCTCTGTTAAAACAGTGGATTATTATAATTATCTTTAACTTCCATTCAATGCTTAAAAGTGGCATTAATAGTGGAGCATCAATAACTTAAGCTAAATTCATTCCAAAATAGCGTTTTATCTAAAAATAAATCTATGAATATGTAATAGGGAAGGCATTATAAGAGCCGATTAAGAAATATCGGCTCAGAAGCTGTTTAATCAAAATTGATGATTAAGAAACTTTTTTTACCGCTTTTTTAGCAGCAGCTTTAAGTTTAGATTTTTTGCTAACCCCTTTTTTCATTACGCGCTTAGTTGCTTTTTTAATTACTTTTTTTGCATTCTTTTTCTTCACGTCATTTTTTGCCACAGCTTTCTCAGTTGCTTTAGTGGTTGCTTTTTTTACTGTCTTTTTCTTAAGCGTCTTTGCCATTTCAATTCCCTTAAATTTACAAAATAATACTTTTATTACTGGTTTTTAGTAATAAATTATATCTAAATTAACATATTGGGATTAATGGTGACAATGGAAAATTTTATTTTATATAATGTGAGCCTCTTAATAATCCATTGGAACATTCCACATGACTTTTATTGAATTTAAAAAACACTTATTGGATGCTGAGATTTCCCTGCCTAAATTCAGTAAGTTAATTAAAGTCAGCGAAAAGAATTTACAATCTTATAAAAAGAAAGGCGAGGTACCTAATCCAATCGCCGTAATTGTGGTCTGTTTTGTAGAGATGAAGAAAGCTGGGCTAGACTATAAAGAGATTGTTGAAAGCTTGGAACTCCAAGCTAAAACCAAAAAAGGCGCTGGTTTTGCCACTACTAAAAAGAAAGACTAGGCGTCAATATCATTAAATAGCCCTTTTTTAAGCCCATTTATTTAAATGGGCATCGAACTCTTATCAATGACTTTTCGCAAAACAAAACTAGTATGTACACCACTTACCCCTTTAATTTGGGTAATGTGATTCAGTAACAAGTCCTGGTAGGCCTCTAGATCCTTAACCACCACTTTCAATTGATAATCCGCAGTTTGTCCGGTCAAAAGTAAGCACTCCAATACATTTGGGATCGCCTTCACCGCGTTTTCAAATTCTGCAAAACGTTCTTGGGTATGTTTATCCATTGAGATATGCAATAAAGCAGTCAAATCCAAACCTAACTTTTTTGCATCCAGAATGGTTCTATAACCAAGAATTACTCCTGATTCTTCTAGAGCTTTAAAGCGCCGTAAACAGGCAGAAGGGGAGAGTCCAATTTGATCGGCTATCTCTTGGTTACTCAGACGACCGTTTTCTTGCAGCGCATTTAAGATGGCTTTGTCGTAATTATCCATAGTAATGATTCTTCATAATATTCTTATATAAAATTAATAATTAAATTTAAATTCTATTTATGTATTTATAATTAGAATTATATTGCTTTTATTATTAAAAATAAGAAATAGTTTGCAATAAAATAGCATAGCGTTTTATTTAGAA
>JAASTL010000004.1 GCA_021767305.1 Piscirickettsiaceae bacterium
AATACCTGTTAGCTGAGCCACGATAGTTGCATCTGGGTTTGTGAAAGTAACTGCGATTAGACCGAAGATACCTACAACACCGTGAACAGAGATCGCACCTACAGGATCGTCGATTTTGAATTTAGTGTCGATGATCAAGATAGCTAGTACAACGATGATACCACCAGCAATACCGATTAGCGTTGCAACACCAGCAGTTGGAGTTAGAGGTTCAGCAGTGATTGCTACTAGACCAGCAAGCGCACCGTTAAGCATCATAGTCAAGTCAGCTTTACCGAACTTGATTTTAGACATTACTAGCGCACCAATTACACCACCAGCAGCAGCCATCAGCGTGTTAACAAAAATCATTGCAACCGCGTTCGCTTCTTCAACGTTAGAGATTTTAAGCTCTGAACCACCGTTGAAACCGAACCAACCTAACCAAAGGATGAATGTACCAAGAGTTGCAAGAGGAAGGTTCGCACCAGGGATCGCTTTAGATTCACCGTTAGAACCGTACTTACCTTTACGAGCACCTAGAAGGATGACACCAGCAAGAGCAGCAGCTGCACCTGCCATGTGAACAACACCAGAACCAGCGAAGTCAAGGAAACCTAGACCGTCTAGGAAACCCCCACCCCATTTCCAATAACCTTGCATTGGGTAGATGAACGCTGTGAAAACGATAGCGAAAGCGAAGAAAGACATTAACTTCATACGTTCAGCAACCGCACCCGATACAACAGACATCGCTGTAGCAACGAATACAACCTGGAAGAAGAAGTCAGACATACCAGAATAGTAAGGCGCGTCATCACCACCAGCAATTACATCAGCAACTGCGTTATCGCCACCAAGAAGGAAGCTAATACCAGGGAAGAAGCTAGAAACGGCTTCACCAGGGTACATAATGTTATAACCAACTAACATGTACATAATACATGCGATGGCGAATAGACCAATGTTCTTGGCCAAAATTTCAGTTGTGTTTTTTGCACGAACCATACCCGCTTCAAGCATCGCAAAACCTGCGGCCATCCACATTACTAATGCACCAGACATTAGGAAATAAAAGGTATCAAGTGCATAACTTATTTGTAGTACTTGTTCCATCATATAATCCTTTCTTTATAGAGCTACGTCACCAGTTTCTTCTGTACGAATACGTACAGTTTGTTCAAGTGGCATGACAAAGATTTTTCCATCTCCAATTTTGCCAGTTTTCGCAGAACCGCTGATTGCCTCAATCACGCTGTCCACTTTGTCATCGCTAATAGCGATTTCAATGCGAAGTTTAGGTAAAAATTCAATGGCGTACTCTGCACCACGGTAGATTTCGGTATGCCCTTTTTGGCGGCCAAAACCTTTAGACTCAGTAACGGTCATCCCTTGAACGTCGATATCGTGCAGTGCTTCCCTGACGTCATCGAGTTTAAAAGGTTTGATAATTGCAACAACCAGTTTCATACTAACCTCTCAGTTAAAATTAAAGTAATGTGTTCGCACTCCTATAAACTTGATGCGTGCCAAAAAAATAAAAGATAATTTAAAACAATAAGTTACGTAAAAGTCTGAGAAAAAAAATGTTTTTTACAGAAAGCTTAAATCTTTTTTGGTGCATCAATGTTCGTTTTTGGAATGCTTTCATGTGAGTTGTTTGGATCGCATTGTTTTGCCTAAGTTACCTAAAATTATTGTTGCCTTATTTGCTCAGTTGGTTGTTTTACTAGTACTGGCTGGGGCTGTTTATATAGCTCCAAGGTTTATTGAGCCGCCATATCCATATTGGGTGCTGGTATTAATTCAGGCAATATTGGCTGCTTTAATATCTCCATTATTTGGTTTGCCGAGTTGGTGGCGCTGGATTCAATTGCTTCTACCTATTGCTCTTTATGCGGGCGTTTTGGTCGGGTTTGACCCAATTTGGGCATTGGTTGCTTTTGTGCTGGTTTGGTTAATATTTGCAAATGCCTTTAAAGAGCGTGTGCCGCTTTATCTAACCAATAACACAACTCGTGAAGCTCTTAAGGTTTTGGTAAAGAAAAGGCGAGATGTCCGTTTTTTGGACTTAGGGTGTGGCTTAGGGGGGAATGTCGCCTTTATGTCACAACAAAAGCATGTTACAGAAGCGCACGGTGTGGAAACCGCACCCTTACCTTATCTAATGTCCAAATTGGTGACCTTTTTTAGAGGCGGTCAAACTTTTGCTATGGATATGTGGAAAACAGACCTGGCTTATTATGATTTGGTTTATGCCTTTCTATCACCGGAACCCATGCCAAAGTTATGGCTTAAGGCCAAAGAAGAAATGTTGCCCGGTTCAGTATTTGTGAGTAACAGTTTTGCAGTGCCAGATATTGAACCTACTGAAATTTGGGAGCTATCAGATGCACGTAAAACCCAACTGTATATATATGTTATGTAATTAAGCCAAAGAGATCTGATTGTTAATTGAGTCAAGTTAAGTAAGATTTCAGTGAAACAGCTTAATCTATCTTTTTAAGAGTAAAGTTTATAAGCAATCAAATTATTCATCCAAAGCGCATTTAGTAATTATCGGAGATTCAATGTCTGCTTCAACACCTTCAACCATTTATGCAATTGATCATGTCCTGCCATGGAGTCCTTTTCTAGAGCGTTTAACTAAGCGCTTTCCTGATTTGTTAGAGTCATCTAGTTATGAAAATAAATGGGCTGAAAAAGAGCTGTTTCAGCGAGTCTATGACAGCGTTTTTGCAGCGCAAGAAGAGAAAGCGCTTTATAAGCAACTACGTGTGCAAAGAAATTGGATGATGGGGCGCATCGCTTTAAGAGATTTAATGCGTTTAGCGCAGTTAGAAGAAACGGTTGCAGCAACCTCTGAGCTGGCTGATGCCTTGGTTTCTGCAACACTAGATTGGCATTATGAACGTTTGTGTGAACGTTATGGCACCCCAATTGGAAAAGAAAGTGGGCAGCCGCAAAAATTAATTGTTATCGGAATGGGTAAGCTAGGTGGTCAAGAGCTGAATTTCTCATCTGATATCGATTTAATATTTACCTACGCAGAAGGTGGCGAAACCCAGGGTGCTGTTAAGAGTATTTCTAATGATCAGTTCTTTTTACGTCTGGGGCAGGCGGTAAATAAATCATTGGTTGAAGTGACTGAAGATGGATTTGTTTACCGAGTTGATATGCGTTTACGCCCATTTGGTGAGGCTGGCCCTTTAGCGGCTAATTTTGCCAGTTTAGAACACTATTATGAAATTCATGGGCGCGCTTGGGAGCGATATGCGTTAGTTAAGGCGCGCGTAATGGCGGGTGATAAAGAGCAGGGTTCGGAGCTGTTCAATATTTTAAGACCGTTTGTTTATCGTCGGTACGTTGACTTTACCGCAATGGAATCTTTGCGTGAGTTAAAAGCGATGATTGCCGAGCAGGTTGCTAAAAAAGGTATGCAGGAAAACGTTAAGTTAGGTGCGGGTGGGATTCGAGAAATTGAATTTATTGCGCAAGCATTCCAATTGGTGCACGGCGGGCGCATTACCGAATTGCAGACTAGATCCCTGCTGCCAACACTGCAAATACTCTTGAATAATGAGTTTCTTGAAGCTGAAAACTATAACAAGTTGGTAACGGCTTATCGTTTTTTACGCACCGCAGAAAACCGCTTGCAAATGTGGAATGATCAGCAAACCCATGACTTGCCATCCGCAGAGCATCAGCAAACGATGTTGGCTGAATCAATGGGGTTTGCTGAATATGCCGGTTTTTACCAAGAGCTCACAAAGCATCGAGATTATGTCGAGTCACAATTTAAACGTGTGTTTGCCGAAGAGGGTGAAGATGCTCAAAGAGATGAGATGGCCACAGTATGGGATGATGACTTTGAAGATGTTGAGAGCGTAGCGGCGATTGCTGAGTTTGGTGATTCGGCGACTGAATTGCTGAAAACGTTAAAGGACTTCAAGAGTAGTCGTGCGGTACAAACGCTTAGTAAGGACGGTATGGAACGATTAAATACAACCATGCCTCATGTGCTCAAGATTCTGTTACAGCCAGACATTTCCATGCAGACAATTAAACGCGTGTTTTCCGTTATTGAGGCAATCACAAAACGTAGTGTTTATTTGATTCTGCTAAAAGAAAACCCCCAAGCGCTCAAAAACTTAATTGGTTTATGTGAGGTGAGTCCATGGTTGACTGATATGTTGGTTAAATACCCTGCGCTTTTGGATCAACTCTTGGATGAGAGAGAGCTTTATTCGCCATTGAACGCAGAGCAACTGTCTAAAGAGGCATGTAAACTTTTAGATGAGCACGAGTTAGATGAAGAGCAGTTTATGGATCGTCTAAGGCAATGGCGGCATGCTCAAGTCTTTAAGGTTGCGGCAGCCGATATTACCGGGCATCTACCGGTGATGAAGGTGAGTGATTATCTGACTTGGATTGCCGAGGCGGTGTTGAATGTGTCAGTTGAATTCGCATGGCGCTTTATGCAGCAGCGAAGTGGTCTGCCTGGCGGTTTGGCAGAAGGAGAAAAACGTAACCCGTTTTGTGTAATTGGTTATGGCAAACTTGGTGGTATAGAGCTAGGCTACGGTTCTGATTTGGATATTGTTTTCTTGTATGAGGGAGTCGCTTCGGGGGCGCAGACTGTTAACCCAAATGGACGTAGTTTAGATAATGCGATTTATTTTATTCGTTTAGGGCAAAAAGTAATCTCGTTGCTAACTACAATGATGCCATCAGGGAAGGTTTATGAGATTGATACTCGATTACGTCCTAATGGAAATTCCGGTATGTTAGTCACCGATCTTGCGAGCTATCAAGCCTATATTGAAAATAAAGCGTGGACTTGGGAGCACCAAGCCTTGGTTAGAGCAAGAGCCGTGGCAGGGGACAGTCAATCAGTTGATGCATTTGAATCTTTCAGAAAAGCTTTTATCCAACAGCCTCGTGATGTAGATAAACTGCGCGATGAAGTGGTTGAAATGCGTCAAAAGATGAAGAGCTCATTAGATAAAAGTAATGCCGAGCAGTTTGATTTAAAACAGGGCACGGGTGGTATTGTGGATATTGAATTCATGATGCAGTATTTGGTTTTGGCAAATGCTCACCAATATCCTGATTTGGTGACTTATACCGATAACGTTCGTATACTTGAAGCGGTAGCAACGGCAGGGTTATTGTCTGCAGAAGATGCGGGGGCGTTAACCGAAGCCTATAAGGTTTACCGCTCTAAATATCATCGAACTGCTTTAGCGAATGAAAAATCCATTGTCGAGTATGATTGCTATTCGGAAAATAGAGAAAACGTGAAAAGGGTTTGGCAGGCTTTAATGCTAGATTAACATTGGTGCGGAAGATTTTTTAATCTACCCTTATTAATTATTACAAATTTTACAGGCATAAAAAAACCCGCTTTAAGCGGGTTTTTTGTTAACCAAAGTTGATTATGCAGAGTAGTACATATCAAATTCGATTGGGTGAGTCGTTGCACGAAGACGTGTAACTTCTTCCATTTTAAGCTCAATGTAAGAATCAATCGCTTCATCAGTGAATACTCCACCAGCAGTCAAGAACTCACGGTCTTTATCTAGTGCATCTAGCGCTTCTTCTAAAGATGCGCATAGGTTATCGTATTCTGCCTCTTCTTCCGGCTCTAGGTCATAAAGATCTTTTTCTGCAGGCTCGCCTGGATCAATCTTATTCATGATGCCGTCAAGACCTGCCATCAAGCATGCAGAGAATGCTAAGTATGGGTTAGCCGTTGGATCTGGGAAACGTAGCTCAACACGACGTGAACGCTCAGACTGAGCATATGGGATACGGATAGAACAAGAACGGTTTTTACCAGAGTAAGCAATGAAAGTTGGTGCTTCAAAACCTGGAACCAAACGCTTGTAAGAGTTTGTACCTGGGTTACAGAATGCGTTTAGTGCACGTGCGTGCTTCATTAGACCACCAAGGTACCAAAGTGCTTCTTGTGAAAGACCTGAATAAACATCACCAGCGAAGATGTTTTTACCATCTTTAGATAGAGATTGGTTGATGTGCATACCCGTACCGTTATCACCAACGATTGGCTTAGGCATGAATGTAGCTGTTTTACCAAGTGCTTGACAGGTGTTATGAACAGCATACTTAAGAATTTGAACTTCATCTGCTTTCGCAGTAAGCGTATTACCTGCAACAGCAAGCTCACACTGACCAGCTGCCGCTACTTCGTGATGGTGTGCTTCTAGTTTAAGACCCATTGCTTCTGCCATTGCACAGATGTCTGCACGAACTTCATGAAGGGTATCAACTGGAGGAACTGGGAAGTAACCACCTTTAACACGTGGGCGGTGAGCAAGGTTACCACCTTCAACAACTGCTTCTGATTCCCAAGCAGATTCATCAGAGTTGATTTTAACGAAAGAACCAGACATGTCTGATCCCCAGCGAACGTCATCAAAGATGAAGAATTCAGGTTCAGGACCAAAGAATGCTGAATCTGCAACGCCGGTAGATTTTAAGTAAGCTTCTGCTTTCTTAGCGATACCACGAGGGTCTTTTTCGTATGATTCCATGGTTGCTGGCTCAACAATCATCATGCGGATAATGATGGTAGGATCGTTAGTGAATGGGTCCATGTAGAAACCATCTTCTTGAGGCATAAGAAGCATGTCAGAATCATTGATACCTTTCCAACCTGCAATAGATGAACCGTCAAATGTCTCACCGTCTGTGAAGAAGTCTTCATCGATGCGTGAAGCAGGGATGGTAACGTGTTGTTCTTTACCATGCGTATCAGTGAAGCGAAGATCAGCCCACTTAACGTCATTTTCTTTGATCATATCAAAAATTGCTTGTGACATTTTCTAGTCCTTTTAGCTGTGATTATTAAAATTTAACGATGTCCATAATAGCTTGAAGTGTGCCATCTTTCCAATGTTTTTTGGAATAACTTTTTTGTCTTTTTAAAACAACAAGTTAGGGTATTGATGTGTTTTGCAATTAATTTGTATTAGATTTTGAATTGAACATTTATGGTGCGCTTCATGTTTGATAGTGGTGCTCTATTTGGTTGCTATATTTGCCAATGTTACAGAATTGTTACAAAACTACAAAACCTTCTTTATAAATGCAATTTAAGTGTCATATTTGACTGTTAATATTTAGCCAGTTTTTATGCCAAGCGAATTATTAAGTACAAATTGATTTGTCTGGTGTTTTAAAAGAAAAGGGTGCAAATATGTCAACTAAAGTTCAGAGTAAGCTTGATGCTGCTCTTTCTGGACCAGCGTTTGAAAAACGAATTAGACGCCGTAACTTGAAGGACTCCATTTCCAAGTACGGTATTTCTGCAGGCGGGATCGGTGTAATTTTTGCCGTCTTGCTGATTATGTTCTTTTTGCTTTATGTTGTGTTGCCACTTTTTGTGCCAGCTTCAATAGAAAAGTCTAAAGAGTTTGCGGTTCCAGGTGGACAGACTGAGAAAACGCTGTTTTATGGAATTGATGAATATCACACTACCGCTATGCGTTTTACTGAAAACGGTAAGCTGTTTGGATTCAAAATTGCCGATGGTTTAGTCAATATTGATGATCAACTGCCTCTTGCTGGATCAAAAATCACCGCATTCACAGTCATTAATGAGATGGATCGAGTTTTAGCTTTTGGTCTCGACAACGGGGGAGTTCTGGTTGCTAAATATGGTTATGACGTAACTTACCCTAACGATGTGCGCACCATAACACCTAAGGTAACCTTTCCCTATGGTGAAGAACCTTTAGAAGTAGCAAACGGCGCAATCCAGCATCTCAGCATAAAAGCCTCTGAATCAGAAATCACCATCGCTTACCAGGAGATGGAATCTAAAGAAGTTCAAATCAAACAATATAGTTTAGTTGAATCTATGTTGACCGGAACCACAACGATGGAGGAAGAAGCTTCAGGAACATTTACTCTGTCAACTGATACACACTGGTTAATGTTGGATACCAGTGGACGCAACCTATATAGCATCACTCAGCAAGGCGAAATTAGCTATTTTAATGTAGCGGATGTTGAAAACCCTGAATTAATCCAAACTACCCATTTATTATCTGGCAATGAGTCGCCAACCGTAATTCGTTTCCTATTGGGTAATTATTCACTGATGATTGGTACCAACAAAGGGAATGTTTACCAGTGGTTTCCTGTGCGTGATGAAGAGAATAACTTCGCTCTGCAGCAGATTCGACAGTTTGAAGTCAGTAATACTGCAATCAACTCGATTGGTATTGAACTGGCTCGTAAAGGCTTTGCGGTAACGGATGAGGCAGGTCAATTTCACTTGTTACACTCCACAGCTGAGCGAAACCTAGGTTCACATTTAGTTGCTGAAAACACCGCAGCAGGTTTGGTAACCATTGCCCCACGTGCGGACGGGGCATTGGTAGAAACTGCCAATGGAAACTTGGCTTATTTTGAAATTGAAAATGAACACCCTGATGTCTCTGTACAGAGTTTGTGGGGTAAAGTCTGGTATGAAGGTTATGAAGAGCCTACATACACTTGGCAATCCTCTTCTGCCGATTCTGATTTTGAGCCTAAATTCTCGATGATGCCATTAACCTGGGGAACCATTAAGGCGGCCTTATACTCAATGTTATTTGCCGTACCTATCGCTATTTTGGCCGCCATTTACACGGCATTCTTTATGGATAAAGCCACTCGTCAATGGGTTAAACCAACTGTTGAGATGATTGAAGCGTTACCAACTGTAATCCTTGGTTTCTTGGCAGGTCTTTGGTTAGCCCCTTATATGGAAGCAAATCTACCTGGGTTCTTTGCCATTCTATTTGTCTTGCCAATAGGGATTATTGCGTTTGGTTATGCGTGGTCGCGTTTGCCAGAGCATATCCGTTTAATGGTTCCAGTAGGTCGTCGTGCCGTTTTGATGATTCCAGTAATCGTCTTCCTGGGCTGGTTTGCTCTGCAGCTAAGTTCACCTATTGAAGGTATGTTCTTTGATGGCAATATGCGCCACTGGCTAACAGCCGAAGCCGGTATTGATTTTGACCAGCGTAATGCCATGGTTATCGGTTTTGCTATGGGCTTCGCCTTGATTCCTACCATTTTCTCGGTTACGGAAGATGCGATTTACAACGTGCCAAGTTATTTGGTGAATGGCTCTCTAGCGCTAGGTGCAACCGGTTGGCAAACCCTAGTTGGTGTAGTTCTTCCTACCGCCAGCCCAGGTATTTTCTCAGCTATTATGCTTGGTTTTGGGCGTGGTGTTGGTGAGACTATGATTGTACTTATGGCATCAGGTAACACGCCATTGATGGAAGCCAATATCTTTGAAGGCATGAGAACGCTATCTGCCAACTTGGCAGTTGAAATGGCCGAAGCTGAAGTGGCGAGTTCTCACTACCGAGTACTGTTCCTCTCTGGACTAGTATTGTTTATCTTTACTTTCTTCTTTAACACGCTTGCAGAAGTTGTTCGCCAACGTATGCGTCGTAAATACGGTTCACTATAAGGAGCTTACTGATGAAATCTTGGTTTAACAAAGGCGAGCATTGGATCTGGATGAGTTCCGCTATGGTCAGTATCAGTGTGGTACTGGTTATTGGTTTGATTGCAATGATCACTTATCGAGGTGCCATGCACTTCTGGCCGCACACGGTTTATGAATTTAATGTTAATCAAAATGGTGCTGCGGAGTTAGTTATTGGCGAAGTTCGTGACAGTAAAGTCAGACACTTTACCGATCCACAAACTGGTGAATCACGTGAAGGCACTCAGTATCTAATCAAAGTAGGTAACCGTGATGTTTACGGGATTGACTTCCGTTGGATTAATGACGACACCATCTTGACGGACATGGATAACGAAGCCAGTGATATTTTGCAAATTGAACGTTATGAATACGGTAATGTCATTGGACGTTTAGCTAAAGCCAATATCGGAGGCAAAACACTCACGGATAAGTCTGAAATCTTTACCGCGTTACAAGCGCAGCTAGATGCCAGTAACGATACGCACGAAGAGATCAGAAGCATTGAAAAGCATGATATCGGTGCCATTAACTACCAAATCGAAGAGTTGCGTTTTGAAGAGAAAAAACTTAGAAAGAAGGATGCATTTACTGCAGAAGAGGCGGCACGTATAGAAGCTGAGCGCAGTGCACTACAAGAGCAGTTCAAGGCTTATCAAAAAGAGACAGCGGTGCTCTATGAAAAGCTAAATAGCTATGGCTCGGTCACGGTCATCATCAGCAATGGTAAAGAGCTGACCGTTCAAATTAAGAACATGGTGGCTTTTTGGCAGCCAAACGATATGAACTTGTTTGAGAAAACTGGGTTTTTCTTCCATGGTATCGGTAATTTCTTAATGGATGATCCGCGTGAAGCCAATACCGAAGGTGGGGTTTTCCCAGCCATGATCGGTACCATTACCATGGTATTGCTGATGACCATTTTGGTCACACCAATGGGAGTGATTGCCGCTATCTATATGCGTGAATATGCCAAAGATGGTCCTTTGCTAAGAATGGTGCGTATCTCTATTAACAACTTGGCGGGGGTACCATCAATTGTATTCGGTATCTTCGGACTTGGTTTCTTTGTCTATATCTTGGGTGGATCAATCGATGAACTTTTCTACGATTATAAATCCCCAAGCCCGACTTTCGGTACCCCAGGGCTATTGTGGGCATCTCTGACGATGGCATTATTGACCTTGCCGGTGGTGATTGTTTCAACCGAAGAAGGTTTAGCGCGTATTCCACGTTCACTGCGAGAAGGTGGCTTGGCATTGGGTGCTACTAAAGCCGAAACCATTATGAAAATTGTACTGCCAATGGCCACACCTGCGATTATGACCGGTTTGATTTTAGCTATCGCCCGTGCCGCAGGTGAGGTAGCGCCTTTAATGTTGGTAGGGGTAGTGAAGTTGGCTCCGGAATTACCTGTCGATGCCATTGCGCCATTTGTGCATTTAGACCGTAAGTTCATGCACCTTGGTTTCCATATTTATGATGTCGGCTTCCAGAGCCCGAACGTAGAAGCTTCGCAACCATTGGTCTATGCGACTTCACTCTTGCTGGTATTAATTATTGTGGGGCTAAACTTAGGGGCGATTTCGATTCGTAACCGCCTGCGTGAGAAATATAAAGCGCTAGAACATTAGACCTTGATTAGACCCTGACTTTATACAAAGTCACAGAATAAACGAATTCAAAGATTATTGAACTCTGGGTAACAGAGTTAAAATTTAAGGAAAAATCATGAGTGAACAAAACCTATCTATTTCACTTGATCGAGATGACAGAGAGATGTCGCTTGAAAATGAAAAAATTGCGATTGAAGTCAAAGATTGGAATCTTTACTACGGCAGCAAGCAAGCGCTGAACAGTATTAATATGGTGGTGCCGGAAAATCGTGTTACTGCGTTTATCGGTCCATCGGGTTGTGGTAAATCTACGCTGTTACGTTGTTTTAACCGCATGAATGATTTGATTGATATTGTTCGTGTTGAAGGTGACATGAAACTGCATGGCGATGATATGTATGCCAAAAACATGGATGTTGCTGCGCTACGTCGTCGTGTAGGTATGGTATTCCAAAAACCAAACCCTTTCCCTAAATCAATCTATGAAAACGTTTGCTACGGTCTGCGCCTGCAGGGTATTACTGATAAAGCGGTTCTTGATGAAACGGTTGAGTGGGCATTAAAAGGGGCTGGTCTTTGGGAAGAAGTAAAAGATCGCTTAAATGAAAATGCCCTAGGTATGTCGGGTGGTCAGCAGCAGCGTCTATGTATTGCGCGTGCAATTGCTATTAAGCCAGAAGTACTTCTGCTTGATGAACCTACATCAGCACTAGATCCAATCTCAACCCTAGCGATTGAAGAGTTAATTTTTGAACTGAAAAAAGAGTTCACCATTTTGATTGTTACACACAATATGCAGCAGGCGGCGCGTGTCTCTGATTACACTGCCTTTATGTATATGGGTGATTTAATTGAGTATACCGATACGGATAGCTTGTTCACTAACCCTCAAGTTAAGCGAACTGAAGATTACATCACAGGTCGTTACGGTTAATAAGTTGACGAAATAAGGCTTAACAAAGAAGGAGTGTAGAGATGGAAAAGCAAGAATTCAAATCCCATATTTCAGCTAAATATAATCGTAGTCTAGAAGATTTGTTCAACCATGTTTTAGAGATGGGTGGCTTGGTTGAAAGCCAGCTAAAAAACGCCATGGAATCTATTAAATGTGATAACAAATCTTTAGCAAAGGAAGTTAAACAGCTTGATCGCGTAGTTAACCGTGAAGAGTTTGAAATCGACCGTATTGCAGCAAATGTATTGGCACGCCAGCAACCTGCGGCATCTGATTTACGTTTGATTGTCAGTGCCATTCGAATTGGTGTTGACCTTGAACGTATTGGTGATGAAAGTGTTAATGTAGCTCGATTGGCGATTAAAACAGCCAAAGATGATGCTATCAATTGTCACATTCTGCCTGGTTATGACGAACTCATGAAAATGCTGGCCATCAATATTGATATGTTGCAAAAAGTACTAGCTGGTTTTGCTAGCCTCAGTTTGGCTGAGATGGCGGATGTACTTGAAAGCGATAGTATTATTGCTGACTATCGCAAAACGGCAAATGAAAAAATTCAAAAAATGCTTGATAGCCATGAATCAAAAAATGCGGCACATGTGATGCAGATGATTAGTTGCATTCGTGCGGCAAACAGAACTTCAGCACATATTGTTAATGTGGTTGAAAGTGTGGTTTACATTATCAATGGTCGTAATTACAAAAGTATCGATTCAGAAAAATTGGCTGAATTTTTAAACAATATCGACTAATCTGTCTTGCAAATACCATAGGAGCTACCTGAGTGAGTCAAGCCAAAATCCTTATTATTGAAGACGAAGCCGCTATCCGCGATATGCTTAAATTTACCTTGTCATCGTCAGATTATGAGGTGATTGAAGCGGAAAATGCAGAAGAGGGATGGAAGTTAGCGCTTACACAAACACCTGACATTATTTTGCTGGATTGGATGATGCCTGGCACTTCAGGTGTAGAGTTGGCAAAACGTCTGCGTAATAATGATAAAACGGTAGAAATTCCAATTATCATGTTGACTGCTCGCGGTGAAGAAGATGATCAGGTAAAAGGTTTTGAAGCCGGAGCCGATGACTATGTTATCAAGCCATTTTCTCCACGTGCTTTAGTCGCTCGTATCAAGGCTAATCTGCGCCGTCAAGTTGCTGAGGTTGGAGACAAGGAAAGCATTAATAGTGGGCGCATGAATCTTGATTTAAAGTCACATCGTTTTTATGTTGATGACAACGAAATCAAACTTGGACCTACTGAGTTTAAATTAATTCATTTCTTTATGACTCATGCAAACCGCGTATTCTCCCGATCACAGCTTTTAGATCATGTTTGGGGTGTGAATGTTGTGGTTGAAGAACGTACCGTAGATGTCCATATTCGTCGTTTACGCAAACTGCTTGAACCGGCAGGTGTGGCAGATTATATTCAGACAATACGTGGTTCCGGTTATCGTTTTGCTATTGTTGATGAGAGTTGAATAGTTAATGTTTACCAGCGGTGTTAAAAGAGAACTTACCTGGATAATCAGTATTCTTTGGATATTTCTGTTTCTCGGCTGGTTGATTGAAGACTATGTTTTTTTACTCGTACTCTACATCGCAATCTACATTGCACGCCAACTCTGGAGTATGCAGCGCTTTGAAAGCTGGATGGATACCAAATCGAATTTAACCCATCCGCCTACCAGTGGTTTTTGGAGTGAACTTACCTACCTTGTTTCCAAAAAGCAGCGCGCTTTGGAAAAACACGCAGATCTTAATCTCTACAAGTCTGAACAGTTCAAATCGGCTTCCATGTTGATTCCAGAAGCCATTGTTTCGATGAATAAATACAATGAAATTGAGTGGTTTAATGATGCCTTTAAAACCATACTCCAAGTTCGTCGTGCCGATGTGGGGAGTAAGATTGAATCCATTATTCATCATCCGGAATTCATTAAATATCTGCGCACCAATAAACATGACGACGACGGCATTATTATTTCGGATTTGAATGGCAGTGGCCTAACCTACGAAATACAAATTATTTTGTATTTTGAAGATCATAAGCTACTAATCCTTAAAAATATCACCGAGCTATATCAATTGGCTCAAATTCGCCGCGACTTTATTGCCAATGCCTCCCATGAACTCAGAACACCTTTAACGGTGCTGCGTGGTTATCTAGAGTTAATGAGTGACCATAAAGACGATTTAAAACAGTGGATGTTGCCAATTGAGCACATGGAAACTCAATCGCAGCGCATGCAATCCATTATTGAAGATCTACTTACACTCTCCACATTAGAAGCTGACTCTATCACCGCCGACAAAGAACAAGTTAATGTGCCGCAAATTTTAGAGCAACTTCAAGCAGATAGTGCGCAATTGGGTACGGATAAACATCAGTTCTTTTTTGAAGTGGATGAGTCACTGACTTTAAATGGTTTCCCAGAAGCGATTAAAAGTGCTTTAACGAATTTAGTTTCCAATGCGGTGCGCTATTCTCCGGATGGGGGTGATATTTATGTGCGATGGTTTAAGCAGAATGACACAGCAATATTTGAAGTAGAAGATAATGGCTTAGGTATTGCCACCGAACATATTCCTCGATTAACCGAACGTTTCTATCGGGTGGATAAAGATCGTTCTCGAGTAACTGGTGGAACCGGACTTGGCTTGGCAATTGTGAAGCATGTATTAGAACGCCATTATGGGCAGTTAGAAATTGAAAGTGTACTGGGTAAGGGGAGTCAATTTCGCTGCATCTTTCCACTGAAATAGTCTAGCTCCTAAAGCAGTCTAACAATAGACTGCTTTAAACAGGGTTAATTGATTAACCCGGCCTGCACAAAGCGGTTTAATAAAATTTGAAGCAACAAAAAAGGGGCAGCTAATTTGCCCCTTTTTAGTTTTGATCTAGCTAACTATGCAAATTAAGGCAGCATCATGCCTCGAA
>JAASTL010000177.1 GCA_021767305.1 Piscirickettsiaceae bacterium
AGGCGGGGATGAATTTGTGATTATCTTGTCGCAAATACAAGAACCCATTCAGGCATCACTGGTATGCAGCAAAATCATTGATGCCTTTAAAGAACCTTTTACCATTAACCAAGCCGTTGTTAATGTCAGCTCTTCGATTGGGATTGCCAGTTATCCTCAAGATGGTGATGATGTTGAAGCCTTGGTTAAAAACGCTGATTTAGCGCTCTATAAAGCTAAAGATTCCGGACGCAATACTTTCGAGTTTTTCTCTACCGAAATGCAAGAGAAGGTCAATGAAAACCTTAAGCTCAAAAACGAAATTCTAGAAGCGATTGAACTCCAACAATTTGAAGTTTTTTACCAGCCCAAGGTTGATTTAGTGACTCAAGAAATCATGGGCATGGAAGCTTTGGTGCGGTGGAATCATCCAGAAAAAGGGCTGATTCCACCGTTTAAATTCATTCCATTTGCAGAACAAAACGGTTCTATTATTCAAATAGGAGAACAGGTCTTAAACCAAGCTTGTGCTCAGGTTAAGCAGTGGCAAGCAGAGTTTAATAAACCGTTTAAACTCGCGGTTAACCTTTCTACCATGCAGTTTAAAGATGCGGGCTTAATCAACAGTATTAAAAATTCCATTGAACAGAACCAATTTAACTATGACCTACTCGAGCTGGAAATCACCGAAAGCATGGTAATGGAAGAGGTAGAAGAAGCCATTAATATCATGCGCCATATTCATGATTTAGGTATTCACATTGCCATTGATGACTTTGGTACCGGCTATTCATCGCTAGGCTATCTCAAGCGTTTTCCAATTCATACCATTAAAATAGATCGCTCTTTTGTAAAAGACATCACCACCGACCCAGGTGATAGAGCCATTATCGACTCTATTATCCTACTCAGTGAAAAACTGCAATATGAAGTGGTCGCAGAGGGTATTGAGACAATAGAGCAGATGGATTTCTTAAAATCCAAAAACTGTCATATTGGGCAGGGTTATCTATTTAGCCAACCGTTAAACAGCGATGATTTCAGCCAATATTTAAGCGACTATTTCGTCAAGCATTAAAAACATGAGGAACCTATGAGCGATCTTAAAACAGACGCACTGCACTACCACGAAATTCCTAAACCCGGCAAACTCGAAACCGGACTCACCAAACCTTGCGATAGCCAGCGTGACCTCAGCTTAGCCTACAGCCCCGGCGTGGCAGAGCCGGTACGTGAAATTCAAAAAGATGCTAATAACGCTTATCGTTATACCGGTAAAGGGAATTTAGTGGGTGTTATCTCCAATGGTACCGCCGTTCTAGGTTTAGGTAATACCGGGGCTCTTGCGAGTAAGCCGGTGATGGAAGGCAAAGGCATGCTATTTAAAAAGTTCGCCAATATCGATGTGTTTGATATTGAGGTCGACTGCTTAGATACCGATGAACTGATTCAAACTATCGCCAATATCGCCCCCACATTTGGTGGTATCAACCTTGAAGACATTGCCGCACCGCAATGTTTTGAAGTTGAAAAACGTTTAAAAGCGATGCTCGATATCCCCGTGTTTCACGATGATCAACACGGCACAGCTATTGTCGCTGCCGCCGGTTTATTAAATGCGCTTGAACTGCAACACAAAACCTTAAAAAACGCGCGTATTGTTTGTGTGGGCGCTGGAGCTGCCGGGATTGCCTGTATGAACCTACTAATAGAAATGGACGCGCAGCGTGAAAACATCACCTTAGTCGACAGTAAAGGCATTGTCACAACTCAGCGCCAAGACCTGAATGACTTTAAAAAAGCTTTTGCCGTAAATCTAGTAGACACCGACAAAACCACCTTGGCCGATGCCATGGTGAATGCTGATGTGTTTTTTGGCGTCTCTGGTAAAGACATCCTTACCCCAGAAATGCTACAAAGCATGGAGGCCAATCCTATTGTGTTTGCCATGGCGAACCCAGACCCGGAAATCAATCCCAAAGTGGCGCATAAGGTGCGTGACGATGTCATTATTGCCACTGGTCGCAGCGACTACCCTAATCAAGTGAACAATGTGCTTGGCTTCCCGTATATTTTCCGTGGTGCCTTAGATGTGCGTGCTACGCAAATCAACACAGAAATGCAGATTGCTGCGGTTGAAGCCTTGCGTAAACTGGCACACAGTTCCGTGCCAAAAGAGGTGCTTAAAAGTTATGGCTTGGATGAACTCAAATATGGCAAGGATTACATTATTCCTAAACCGAATGACCCACGTTTAATCAATGTGATTCCTCAAGCAATCAGTGAGGCGGCCATTAAATCTGGCGTGGCACGAACAAAGTAAGTGGTACAGTAGCAAAATTAAAACTTCACTAGCTGGTGTTTAAGGCGATGAAAAAAACCTCTATTAAAACATTACTATCAACCATAATTTTGCTTCAATTACCCCTGCTTGCAGGCTGCCAAACATTGCTGGAGCAACCTTCGCCTCCAAACCAGGTGGCGTTAAAAACCGCCTACGATTACCAACTCTATAATCAAAACTGGCAGCCCACCTCCCTAACCCAAATCACTCAAGAACTCGCCACTGCCGATGTTATTTTTGTGGGTGAATTTCATGGTAATCACGCCTCTCACCTACTAGAAACACAACTGCTTTCTGAACTCTATCAACAAAATAAAAATGTGATTCTAAGCATGGAAATGTTTAATCGCGACCAACAAGAAACCCTGAATGAATACATTGACGGCTTTATTGGCGAGCAAACCCTGATTAACGACGCCCCTGCTTGGCCAAACTACAAAGCGAGTTACCGCCCAAGCGTTGAGTTTGCCAAACAGCATTTTCTACCCATTATTGCTGCCAATGCTTCTGGTGATTTAGTGCGCTGTATCGGTTCGCAAGGTGAAGCTTATTTAGACAAATTGGATAACACTGAACAACAGTGGATTGCACAACAACCCTTTGCTGAAATAGACGGCTATGAAGAGAAGTTTTTTGGCTTTATGCAACGCGCCAATCACAGTAGCAGCAGCGACCGTGCGCGCAACACCTACCTAGCACAACTCACACGCGACAATACCATGGCCGAATCCATTCTTAACGCCATGCAAGCCAACCCTGGGTACAAAGTGATTCATCTCAATGGTACCTTCCATAGCGAAAACCATTTAGGCACGGTTGGCGCTCTAAAACGCATGGCACCTGAACTCAATATCAAAGTCATCACCCCCATCTATGCCGATGAACTCGCCCAAGCTCAAAGCAACCCAAATCGCAGCGACGATTATTTCTACGTGCTCAACCCCCAACCCATCGAATTCATCAAAAGCGAAAACCGCCGCAAAGCCCATCAACGCATGTTTGAAAACTCACGTAAAAAAGCCAAAGCATGTAAATAATCGACCCTGACTAAATAGGCTTTTCACATTAATAAAAACACCCGCAAAGCTTTACATCAAAATACGTAGCCACTACACTCTAAAACATATTTAATACACCAGCACTTTTGCCTGATTTTGCTCCTAATACGGAATAACCTGTCAAAAGTGCCTGATAATAATTGTTAAGTTCATGATAGATAATTCATATTTACGATTAGCTTTATATTTTCTTATAGGAATTCTTTTTTTTATAGCTTTCAAATATAACGTTGTTAGAGAACTAATCCTTTTAGCAAATATCACTTATATTGTTTTATTTTTTTGGTTCTTTATTCGCTACTTTTATACAAAAACCGTGCCTGCCTCTTTGTTAGAAACGGTAGGTATTTTTGAATTATTGTTTGGTAGAAAAGGGGCCTTACGCTCTTTATTGTTTTTTGGCGTTATCGCCCTTATTGCCAATCTTTCAATTGTTAAATCATATATTGGAATATGAAGAACTTAACAATACACTCAACCCGACCGCG
>JAASTL010000178.1 GCA_021767305.1 Piscirickettsiaceae bacterium
AAAATGATTACGCATTCCGTTTTGGTGGGGATGAGTTTGTCATTCTGTTGACCAACCTTAAACCCATGACCGCACGCGGTGTAGTGGAAAGTTTGGTGCAGCAACTGCAAGTGATTATTAGCAAACCTTGTCAGCTTGGACAGTTGGTTTACTCGCCGCAATTTTCAATTGGTATTCACATCATCGGCCAGAACAGTAGTAAACAAGAAGCGTTCAAAAAAACCGATATCGCCCTTTATAACTCAAAACGCAATGGTAAAGGTCAAACCACCTTCTTTGAAGAATCAATGGAAGATGAAGTCAGACAGCGTAGCTTCTATGAAGAAGGGCTTAAAACCGCGCTAGAAAAACACGAAATGAGCTGGGTTATTCAGCCACAGATGGATATGCAGCAAGAAAGCGTGGTGGGTGGTGAAGTGCTGATTCGTTGGTACTATCGTGATCAATGGATTCGACCGGATCTGTTTATTCCAATTACGGAAGAGAATCAAACCATTATTCCTATCTCTAACTGGTTGTTGGAAGAAGTCTTTAAATGGATTAAAGAGCATGAACTGCATGAGTACACGATTTCTATTAACTTAAGCCCGGTGCACTTCTTTGATTCCAGTTTGCTGCCTTATTTACGTCGATTATTAAGAACCTATCAAATCAGCCCTTATTCGGTTAAGTTTGAGGTCACCGAAGGGGTGTTCTTAGAGAAAATGGATATTGCCCTTGGGGTCATCAATAAACTGAAAAATCTTGGCTTTAAGATATCCTTAGATGATTTTGGTACCGGTTTCTCGTCATTGAGTTATTTGAAAAACTTACCAATTGATCAGTTAAAAATCGATAAATCTTTTATCGATGGTTTGCCCAGCAATGAAAAACCGGCTGCGATTACCAAAACCATTATTGATCTAACGCGTAACTTGGAGCTCAATGTTATTGCCGAAGGGGTGGAAACCGTTGAGCAGAAAGAGTTTCTACTCGCTAATAATTGCACTTACTGTCAGGGTTATCTGTACTCTAAACCAATCTCTCCGGATGAGTTTTTGGATTTCAGTCAAGAGTATAAGTAGTCTACTAAGTTAACAACTAAGTTAACTACAAAAGGGGACTAAGGTTATTACTCAACTGATTTAAATAGATTTAAATAGACAAAAGTTGACATACGTTGACTTAATTAAATCTGATTATTTGCGCGCGGAGTTTCAGTCCAATAATATTCCCCAGCAGGGCAAAACCAAACCATACCCAGCCATGAAGGCTGCCTGAGGCGATGCCGCTGAAAAATGCACCTATATTACAACCCGATGCCATAACGGCACCAAACCCCATAATAACCCCACCTACCATACTTACCAGTAAGGCTAAGAGAGAAAACGGTTGTTTGTTACGTGGGCGCGCCAAACTTACCACTAATGCACCCAAAATCACGCCAATGGTCGTTAGGCTAACCGGCTGCAGCCATAGAGCCATATTAAGGCTATTCTGATTTTCCATGGCATAGTCCCAAAACTCCCATTCAAAGGGTAAGTTCAACTGTGTGATTAGACTGGTTCCCCAGTAAGGAAATACCGAACTAATAGACCAGGGAGAACCGCTCAATAGAAATAAAACAAAATTAAAAAACGCCAGGGCTAAAGCGGCTTGTAAAAAAGGGTGCAGTCTTGGCGGTAATTTAGAGTGTAATTTAAGCTGAAAAATCGGTTCAATGTCTTTATGGCGTTGCTGTTCAAACCATAATAAAAAACGATATAAACCGACTAATAAAACCAGTTGTAAAACAATGGCAAGAGGCCAAGATAACTGCTTCTGAAAAGCAAAGGGTGCCAGACTGGGAAGATGTCGCCACTCCCCAAAAGTAGCCGAGGCTAGGGTGCCTCCAATAACCATAAATAATAAAGTAGGTAGCGCCAATGCCTGCATTTGTCCGACGCGATTTAAAGTGCCTGAAGTACAGCCACAACTAATCTGCATACCAATACCAAAGATAAAAGCGCCCAGCGGTATAGCTAAACTTAAAGGTCTAATATAACCGTTATAAACGGTGTCCTGCCACTGGCCTACGGCTAGTAGTGGTGCAAACAGTAGAATAGCAAAAGCCAACATAATTAAAATTGCTCTAATGCCCATTGTTTTGCGTTCAGTAATTAGGGATCTGAAACTACTGCTAAAGCCGAATTGAAAATAGTTTAGCGTAGCCCCTAATAAGATGCCCATCACTAATAAGCTTATGCTCATAATCCATGGGTGAAGTTGATGCCATTGATTAAAGATAATCAAGAAAGTAAAAAGCAGCAAAAAGCTAAAAGTGGTGAATAAAGTTGATTTGGACATAATCCGACTCTGGATAAAATAGATGAGTGGATTTTAATAAAATTAACTTATGGATAATAATAGAAAATAATAATGGCTATATTATTTAGTAGAGAGCTTTGCGCGAGTGAGGGACGACAGAAAAATGAGGAAAAAATTAGCTGTTTGAGGCGGAAAATGCAGCTAATAACTAGTTATTAGCAATTTTTCCAACAAAAAACAGGGGATTTTTAACCATTTTTATTCGTTCAGCCATCTCGTGCAAAGCTCTCTAGTAGTGTTTTAGAACAACAGATAGAACAAAAGACAGAAAAACAGAGAAAGTAGACACTGTTTTTAATGAAAAGAAAACTCTACAAACCATTCGATTGAAACTATAGCCTTAAGCTAAATTAAGCCTGATCAATGTTAATTGGATTTGATTTTAATTTTGCGACCATCTTCAATCTGCTCATTAGGGTGGTCGATAACCTCAGTACCTAGCTCTAATCCTGAAAGCACTTGAGCGCTTAAGCCGGTTCTTTTACCCAAATTCACGGTTTGCAGTTTGGCCTGTCCAGAGTCAACCTTAAATACCGCCCATTTTTCTTGGTATCTGAATAAAGCACTGGACTTAATTTGCACTACGTCATCCTCTTGCCACAAAATAAACTCAGCTTCGACTCTGTAGCCATCACCCAGTTTTTGCCACAAATCTAAAGGAGAGGTAAAGTCGACAATCACCCAAACCCGTTGCTCTTCAACCCCTAAAGCTGAAACTTTAGTAAAGCCAACCGGCTCAACCAATCTGACTCGACCTTCAAGTGTTTTATCTCCACCCCAGCGTTTAAAATGGACAGCCATACCAGGTTTGATTTTGACGGCATCCGCCGACAGAACATCCACCTCAACCTCTAATGCATTTGGGTTGCCCACTTCTAATAACGATTCTCCAATGGTTACTGGGCCATCACACTGACGATTTACCTTGAGAATTTTGCCATCAATGGGTGAGTTGATAATAACGTGTTCCAATTCGGCCGAGTTAAATTCATCCTCCATGCCATCACTGTATTTTAGGGTGGTTAATGCAGCCTCCAATTCATGTTGTGCTACTTCCACCTGAAAGCGCGCACTGCGCTGATTTGCGCGCGAAGTGTCAACTAAAGTACTGGCCTTGTCATAGGCATCTTGAGAAATGAGCCCTTTAGCCAGTAGCGGTTGATAGCGTTTCAATTCAATTTCGGCTTGTTTGGTATTGGCGCTGACAGCATCAGCTTGCTGTTGTGCGGCACGCAATGCGGCTTTCGCCGAAGCGACTTTTTTTTCTGCAGTAGCGCGTGCGCGTGCGTCTAATACCGCAGGTGGTAAAGGGCTAATGGAAAGTAGAGCTTTACCTTTTTCAACCGGTTGTCCAACCTTTAAATGCATACGACAAGTCATGCCATTTACCGGTGAAGAAATTAAATAACGATCAATGACTCGGGTTTTACCATCTTCAACAATACTGACAGTGAGAGGGGCTTTAATCACTTGAGTGGTTTCAACCAGAACCGGCTTTGGCCAAAAACC
>JAASTL010000179.1 GCA_021767305.1 Piscirickettsiaceae bacterium
GCTATTTCTTGTGTGGGAGCGGCTATAGTCGTCAAGGCTGGCATTACTTGACTTGCCACCTGAATATCATCAAAACCAATAATGCTAATGTCTTCTGGGATATTAATACCGTCAGATTTAAAACGCTGAATTGCGCCAAGTGCCATTGAATCATTGGCACAAATAATGGCATCAGGCAGTTCACTCAAGCCCAGAAAATACTCGGCCCCTTCAATCCCCGATTCGAATGAATAATTACCTAAAAAAATCAACTCGGCTGTTTGATCCAAGCCAAAATCAGTCACACCTTGTTTGTAACCATTAAGACGGTTTTTCCCTACATCGGAATCATTCAGACCGGTCATAAAACCGACTCTTTTGTGCCCCAATCGGTGCAAATACTCAACACTACTATAATCGGCAGTGAAGTTATCAATAACAACAGAAGGAACCGTTTGATCTTTGGCTGCATTATCAATCACCACAACGGGTAATTGCTGCTTCATCAAGCCGATCACATTTTCATTATGGGGAAAACAAGTGGCAATCACACCATCTAGTTTTTGCAGCACCTTAGTGAGGCGATTCGGTTCCGAATCAGAAAAATAAACCACCGTGTAATCACTCTCTGCAGCCACTTTTTCAATTGAGTTGTAAATCATTGAATAATAAGGGCTGGAGATACCAGATTTTATTCTTTCATCAATAAAGTAACCAATTATTAGGGACTTGCTATCTTTTGCTGCGGTATTAACAAACGCACCTTTGCTGGGTACCTTGTACAAAACACCTCGATTAACAAGGTTATTAATCGCCTTTCTTACCGTCATATAAGAAAAACCAAACTCAGCTGCCAAGGTTCTTTCGCCAGGCAATTTATCAACGATTCTCTCTTCTTGAATTGCCTGAATAATTTCTTGTTCGACTATTTTGTATTTTGGAAGGTTTTGCTTATCCATGGTTATGCTTTTTGTTTTTATATTCTGCTAAAAATTCTATCGCTAGATTTTACCCAAACTTTTAATTCAAAAACCCTTTTAAAAACTATTAACGCTACATAGCAGCTAATATAAAACAATTCTTACCGCTATATCATAAGTAGTTTTTAACCCGCTATCTTTTAAATTTATAAGATAAAAATCACTAATTTAGCGACTTGACTTAGATATTTTCAATTGTTTATTATGCTATATAGCATTAAAAAATATAGCTAAATAAAATCTCATCACAGAGGAGTGATACGATAAAATTACCTGCATTCAAAGGCCTAAACATCTTGCTGGCTTTGGCCATAATGTTAGGCATTGCTGGCTGCCAAGTTGGTAAAGGTGAATCTATTGCCGAAATCACCATTGAATTTCCGATTGATTTTGAACTGGATAAAGCCAGCTACCCTCTCAATGCATTTGGTGGCGCGAGTGCCAGTATTGTTAGTAACCCTGACAAAAACATCAATACCAGCAATCAAGTCTTACAATATGTTAAAAATGGCCCAGAACCTTTTGCAGGTATCTTCTTTGATCTTCCCTTCACATTAGATGAAACTGACGGCGGCGCATTTACCGTGGACGTCTGGTCTACTCAAGCGCGTTCTGTACTGCTTAAATTTGAAAACTCTTCAGACAATACAAAATTCGCAGAAATCACGGCTTCACACAGTGGCGGTGGCAATTGGCAAACCTTGACCTTTGACTTGACCGGTCTTTTCGATAGTTCCAAAGCATTAGATCGCGTTATTTTCATTATCGAAAACGGTACAGTGGGTGACGGTAGTGCTGATTGGACTTTCTTTATTGACAACATTAAACAGATTACAGCGCCTGAAGAGCCAGCCTTACCAATTGAGCTCACTGTAACTGCTGAAAGTGCCTCAAGCGTTGCTTTGACAGGCCCTTTCTGGGGGTGGGATCCAACTGCTGGACCAAGTGCAATCGACAATGGTGATGGAACTTGGACTGTGACCTTAGACCCAGCTCCAACCGAGAATATGGAATATCTATGGATAGCCGATGGCGTGCAAGAAAATTTGCTTGATAATGTTCCCCTGGATTTAAGTTGTACTCCTGTTACAGATGGCGCTAACTACGCTAACCGTTTATGGACACTGGGTTCAGGTAATGTGTCTGGCGAATTCTATGATAGTTGCGTAGATCCAAACGCCTCAACAACAGCAGACCCAGGCACCACTCCAGATCACCTGCTTTATGCTTTATCAGGTAGTGCAGATGACGATCCTGACACCTTTAATTCTGTGGCAAATTACGGCAGCGGAGCGACTTTTGATGCCGAATACACTGCTGACACCTCTTTCAATCGCGTTTTTGCAGTAACCAGCGGTGAAGGTTATGGAGAAGATGTGCACGTCGCTTTTGTCGCCTTTGATGGTTACGCCGTTGGCTTTGCAGATGGTTACGACAGTTTTAGCGCCAAAGTGAAAGGCTCTCCTGACGGTCAAATAGAAGTCAAACTGATTGGTAGTGGTACAGATAGTGTTGTGGTAGTCAATGTTAATAGTTACGCTGGTTCAACTAATCTAGGTGACGGCTGGTATGAACTCAACATTCCTTTCAGTGAATTCAGCAATAACGACAGCACCAACATTGCTGCTCATTATGGATGGCTAATCGGGCCTCCAGGTGACCAAGCGGATGAAACCTTTACTTTCTACTTTACCGATGCTGGCTTTAACTCTTCAAAAGCGGATCCTGGCATCACACCAGACCACCTACTCTATGCTTTATCTGGCAGTGCAGATGATGATCCTGAAACATTTAATTCCGTAGCAAACTATGGCAGTGGCGCTACTTTCGATGCTGAATACACTGCTGACTATTCGTTTGATCGAGTCTTCGCAGTAACCAGTGGTGAAGGTTATGGAGAAGATGTTCATGTCGCTTTTGTCGCCTTTGATGGTTATACCGCTGGCTTCGCCAGTGCATACGATACCTTTATTACCAAAGTCAAAGGATCTCCAAACGGTCTTATTGAAGTTAAATTAATTGGTAGCGGCACAGATAGCGTTGCTACGGTTGATGTTAATAGCTACTCTGGCAGTACAGATTTAGGTGATGGTTGGTATCAGTTGAGTATTCCATTCAGTGATTTTACCAATAGCGGTAGCGGGAATATTTCAGCACATTACGGCTGGTTGATTGGACCTCCAGGAGATCAAGCTGATGAAACCTTTGTTTTCTATTTCACTGATGCTGGTTTTAACAGCTCTCCACTGTAATACGTAATCCATGAGTAAAAAATGAGATTGATTACAACTAAATTTGATACACAGGAGTTGTTATGACTATGTTATCGCTAGTTAAAAAATCGTTGGTTCCAGGAATATTTGTCCTAGCCTCTGCTTCCTTTTCAGCTATGGCTGCCTACCACGATGTTGACTTACTGCAAGACAAGCAAGGCTGGAAGCTACAAGTCGATGGCAAAGATTTCTTTGTTAAAGGTGTGGTGTGGGGTTACACCCCGCGCAATGAGAACTTCACCTATAACCTTTGGGGTCAACCTGAAGAAGATATCCGTGCCATCTTAGATTATGAGTTCGGCCTTATGCAAAAAGCCGGCATCAATGCGATTCGTACCTTTATGATGATTCCCCCTAAATGGGTGGAATACGTCTATAAAAACTACGGCATTATGACCGCAGTAAACCCTCTGATGGGACGTTATGGCGCCACCATTAATGGTAAATGGGTAGAAAACACTGACTACTCTGATCCTGAAACACGAAAAGTGCTCAAACAAGAAATTATCGATGTCGTGAATGAGTTTAAAGACACCCCCGGTGTGTTGATGTTTGCTCTGGGTAATGAGAGTA
>JAASTL010000180.1 GCA_021767305.1 Piscirickettsiaceae bacterium
GTTGACGGTTTTGAAATCATCCAAATCCAATAATAGTAGGTCTAGGTTTGCCCGTAGACGTTGGCAGGTAAGCAAGTTTTGACTTAAGCGTTCTTTGAACAAAGCGCGGTTAGGCAGGCCGGTTAGCGGATCGTTATAAGCCAATTGCTGGAGTTGCGATTCCACCTCTTTCTTTTGCGTGATGTCATGCATAATGCCGACGTATTGATCGACCTGCTTGTTTTGGTTATAGATGGCGGTAATGCTCAACCATTGTGGGAAAATTGAACCGTCTTTTTTGCGATCCCAAATTTCTCCAGACCAGTGGCCGGTGTGTACCAGTTGTTGCCACATTTCAAAATAGAAAGCCTCGTCATGTTTATTTGACTGTAAAAAATTGGGCTTTTTGCCAACCAACTCTTGAGAAGAGTAGCCGGTAATATGAGAATAGGCGGAGTTAATTTCGGTAATCACTTGATCAGGGTTGGTAACAATAATGCCTTCATTGGTGTGGTCAATAATGTTTTTAGAAAGCTCTAATCGTTGCTCCATCTCTTTACGTTTACTGATGTCGGTATGGATAGAACCAATAGCATAGATTTCACCTCGACTATTCTTTAATGGAAAGCGCGACGATAAAAACGTGTAAGTTTTATTGTGAATGGTGTAGTCAATCTCTTTTTCTATGCTGTGATTGGCATTTAATACCTCTTGATCCCACTCCAAGTCCATTTGATGGGTGGCAGGGTCAAGAAAATCTTTTGGGGTATGACCAATTACCTCGTGCGGGCTTACGCCGAGTAGTTTATAGAAAGGGGTATTGGCGAGAATGTAACGCCCTTCAAAGTCTTTAAGGGTAATAAGAGATGGCGAGTTTTCAATGATTCCGCTAATCAAAGAACGTTCTTTTTCCAAATCCATCTGATTCACCAGCAAACGCTGTTCGTTATCTTTGATTTTGGCAACTGTATCAAAATAGATTCTCAAGAAAAAGACTAAAATCACCAAATAAGCCAGTAGTCTGAGTAAATGCCAGAGCCACCAAGTGGCATCCCAAATCATAGAAAACTGGAACAGTAAGGCCGCGCCACCAAACAATAAAGTGTGATTAGCGAGTAGCTCTCTTTCAAGGGGGTCGGATAGTAAATCACTCCTCACAAAATAGAACCAGGCAATGACGAATCCAATACCACCCGCGGTGTTAAGAAAAACCGCTGCGCTAGTGAATTTATCTGAGGTTATCATGCTGGGTATCCAGCTTGGATAGAGAATACTGGCTAAGCCAATGGTTATGGTCAAAGCACCGACGATATAGGGTATTTTTTGTATAAGGGTCCGGTTATTAATATGTTCGGGCAGGGCGACCATGGCAAACAGTAAACCACCAAAAAAAGTGGAAAGGCTATGCAGCCAAACAAATTCTTTACCTGGGGAAACGCTGGCATGAAATCCATCAAAAATCCCCATAGCTACCAGTGCTGTAGCAACCCAAATATAGTTAGAGCGCAGTTCATGATGGCGTCTCATGGTGATAATGAAAACTGCCAACAGAATCGCAGCAAATGCACCCAAGCTTTCTAGTAGGGAGTGGAAGGGGAGATGAACCCAATGAAAGTCAGACAGATAAACATGAGCTAAAATCGCCAAGACGATAGGGATTGCCGCGCTTGGAATCAGCGTGGATATCCATAAATTAACGTTAGGTTGATTGCTTTTGCTCAAAAGATAACCTTGATTTGGTTAGTGAGAGAGTTACAAACTAAAGGCCTACAAATTATAAGTCTATTTTTAATTTAAGTTGTACATCAATATTACACCCAGTTATATAAATGTTCGATATAGTTTTTATTGAAAAGGTCATAAGTTGTGGAGTATCAAGTTCTATAAAAAGCATGTATGCGACTGTCATTGCATTGAATAATGCCAAGCCTTGGTGTTGTTATAATCAAATACATGGTCTAGACGATTAGATATTCCCCCTCTCCGCTCAGCGGTTTTAAATTTTGTGCTAAAGGTTGTTATGAAACGCTTAATTATCATCTTCTTGTCTGTATTGTTCACTGCTTCGGTACAAGCCAATAATTATGCAAATAGTTATGCGAATAGCTATGCACAGCCTAAGCAAGGGCAGTCAGGTTTTCAACAGTGGAAAAACTGGATGCAGCACCATATGAATGGCCGTCAGTGGCAACAGGGTGATGGTAATGTTTACCAAGACAATAACGGCTTTTTTAAGTGGATGGGCAATGGCAAAACCAAATGGAAGTTTTATTTTGATGTCGATTTTCAAATGCAGATGGATGCTTGGTTAAAAGCGCAGCAACGTGCGCGACAGCAAGCACAAAGCAGAGCAAATAGTAGAGTACAAACGAACCATCAGCAGCAGTTAAATAACTACTATAACCAACAGCATTACAATCAATATTACAATCAATACCCAACCCATTTCTTTACTCCTCCGCCATCTCTGCCTAACGGGTATGGACAACCTTATTGGCAGCAGAAACCAGGCTACTATGTTCCGCAATATTAATCGGGCTTAAAAACTTGGCTATGAGCAATGATTATTGTGAGGGCAATAAAAAACCAGCTTGGAAATCCTAAGCTGGTTTTTTTGTTTGTACCTACCTTTATTGAGTAGGTTTGATAAGAGCTTATTTTCTTACTAATGAGGTGTAAGCGGTACGCCAGTTATCTTTGTAATAGCGTTCAATGGTTCCTTTACGCCCCCAGCGGTAGATATAAAGCCAATCGTTATCGATTAACTGTTTGACCACTTCGTGTTCATTGGCAATGCCTTCAATGGCTTCTCGTGGCGCATCAATGTACACATTCAAACGTAGTGGTTCATGCATCCACTCTTCACCATTGTGCAGTGACTGCATGGGCAGACCAATACGCAGATCGCCACCGTTACCTTCAAATACGCCCACGGCGCCATCCACCACATTGTGGAGAATTTTATTTCCACTACCGTAGGTATGGTTATCACAGGCTGAGGCGTAATACTGCAGGTTAATCCAGTTGGCAACCACCATTGGTGCGGTCATGATTAAGGTCAGCAGGCTGCGGTCTGGGTCTTCAAAGTGATCGTAATCATGCAAGAAGGCACGGCCATCAAAATCCACCCCTCGAGTACGCCAGCGAGGCGCTACTATAAAGGCGGCATTGTTTGATAAACCCCATTCCGGACGAACCTGCGACCAGTCATTGCTGCGCCCACGAATCGCAGTGTGTAGTGCTTGACCATCCAAGTGGGTCAGCCCCAAACGGGTTGAGCGTTCTTGGCGACAAAGGTCAGATGCGTTTTCAAACCACTGGCGGAGTTCTTCATCACCGCCAGTGCCATACAGTGTGACATCGTCAGTAGTGGTGTTGTGCATGGCAGCAATGAACTTGGTTTCAAGTGGAATATCGATTCCTTGCTCTTTTAAACCATCGCGTACTTCGGCCTGGTTCAACAAGTAGGCAAGTACGCGAACATTGACCTCACCGGTTTGTCCACCACAGGCACCGCAATCCAAACCAGCGGCATGTGGGTTATTGCAAGAGCTACTACCATGGCCAACCAGCAGCACTTTTGGCGCGAGGTTTTTATCCAAGCCCATGGCATGCAGAATAGTCGCTGCCAATTCCACTTTACGTTCCAGTGTTAGCGGCGCATCGTTTTCACTTAAATCAAATTCTGCGGTTAATGGCAGGTCATTGATTGGGTGGTGATGCGGGTCTGGGAACAAACTGTTTTTCAAAAGCTTAAAGGCATAAAGCACCCCAGTCGCTTCGACCATACTAAAAGTAGCAGGGGGTGCATA
>JAASTL010000181.1 GCA_021767305.1 Piscirickettsiaceae bacterium
ATAAATACCTATCTATTGAGACCATTCCGCAAAAACCACGCTGGAAAAATGTTATCAACACGGCCAACTACATTCTTAGAACCTTTCCCAATCACGCTAAAGCCAAACAGCTTGAGGTGTTAAAAAACAGCATCGGATAAGCAAACACCCTTAAAAATCCTAGACAAACAACCTATACCAAGAAAATATTGCCGCTTTTTAAGCTTTTTTACCTTAATTTACCTACTCAAATAACCTGTTTTTTTAAAATACCCTGCGACTTTAACTTTTCAGAATAGCTATTCATAATGGTTAGATGGTTGCTCAAGCCATTTAAATAGATTTTTAGCCTAGTAAAAGTTATATTTCCACAGCATAAGGCATATAAACTGCTTTAAAAGCAACTTATTAATGAACCAAAGTTATTTACTGCATTACAATGGCATTATTAATGGTATTTAGCATTTTTGCCTAATGATGGGCTACTAATATTGGGCTAATTTGATAGCGGATTATGATTCAAGAAAACACCACAACAGAAAATCAGAATACCGAGATGAACCATGTCAATGGTGACTCTAAAAAATCTGAACTAAATAGTCCAATGCTAGACTGTTTGGTGATTTATACCAAGCTCAACCGCCACCCTTATTCAAAAGAGTCCTTAATTGCCGGCTTGCCGATTGAATCCGGCCATATATCTCCAGAAATTTTTCAGCGTGCGGCAGCTCGTGCCCAATTAGAAGCGAGTTTCAAAAAACGTCAACTCAAAGAAATTTCTAATCTCGTTCTTCCTTGCATCCTTACTCTGTCTAATGAACAAGCCTGCATTTTAGAACGCGTCAATTTAGATGAAAACAGTGCTGATATTATTTTGCCAGACGCCAAAGAAGGTATAAAAACCATTGATTTGGATGACTTGGAAAAAGAGTATTTAGGTTACGCCATCTATCTCACGCAAAAATTTCAACACGAGAAAAAAACTGAAAACCTCATGGGGTTACAAGAGGGTCATTGGTTTTGGGGAACCTTATGGGCATCGAAATCCATTTACCGTGATGTCTTAATCGCTTCAATTGTCATCAATATCTTTGTATTGGCAAACCCATTGTTTGTAATGAACGTCTACGATCGCATTGTGCCCAACAATGCGGTTGAATCTTTATGGGTGCTGGCAATCGGTGTGAGCGTTGTCTACCTGTTTGATGTGCTGCTGAAATATTTGCGTTCATACTTTTTGGAAATCGCCGGTAAAAAAAGCGACATTTTAATGTCTGGTAAACTTTTTGAACAAACACTCGGTCTAAGAATGGCCAATCGTGGCGGCTCCGTTGGAGTTTTGGCCAACCAACTCAAAGAGTTCGACAGCATTCGTAATTTTTTTACCTCTGGCACCATCGCCTCTTTGGTCGATATCCCATTCGTCATTATCTTTTTGCTGGTGATCTTCTATATTGCCGGCAGCATTGTATTGGTTCCGATTGCAATTATTCTTTTGATCCTGCTCTACAGTTTTATCATGAGAAAACCAATTGCCCGAGCGATTGAAGCAACTTACGAAGCCAACAGTAATAAAAACGCCGTCCTCATTGAAACCTTGACTGCAATTGAGACCATTAAAGCCCTAGGAGTGGAAGCCCGTTCACAGTGGAAATGGGAACAAGCCGTAGGTGAAATTGCAAACTCCAGTATCAAGTCTAAGATTCTACAGAGCTCTTTAGGGCGTATGACAGGTTTTATGCAGCAAATCAGCACGGTGATTATTGTGCTTGCCGGCGTTTATATTATTCAGGCGGGTGACTTGACCATGGGGGGCTTGATTGCCACGGTCATGCTCAGCCAAAGAGCGATTGGCCCAATGGGGCAGTTTGCCAGCCTGGTAACCAGCTATCAACAAACCAAAACAGCCCTCGAAATGCTTAATGATTTAATGGATAAAGAAGTTGAACGTCCATTAAATAAACGTTTTATTCAACATCCACATTTTGATGGCAAAATTGAATTTATCAATGTCACATTCACCTATCCAGGCGACAGCAAGCCGGCACTTTCAAATGTCAGTTTCAGCATCGAGCCAGGTGAACGTGTAGGAATTATCGGACGCATCGGTTCAGGTAAATCCACCATTGAAAAATTAATCCTCGGGTTCCATCAAGTAGATAGTGGCTCTATTCTTATCGATGGCATTGATATCAACCAACTTGATCCAGCGGAAGTGCGCCGTAATATCAGCTATGTCCCACAAGACGTCACGCTATTTAGTGGTGATGTCAGAGACAATATTGCTTACAGAGCACCTTATGTCGAAGATGACACGATTCTTAAAGCCGCTAAGCTAGCCGGAGTAGATGACTTTGTAAAAAAACATCCTTCTGGTTATAGCTTAGCGGTTAATGAGGGCGGAACCTCATTATCAGGAGGCCAACGCCAGAGTATTGGAGTCGCTCGAGCGCTTTTGTTAGAGAGCCCAATCTACCTATTTGACGAACCGACCAATGCCATGGATGCCAAAACCGAGCAACAATTAATCGACAAGCTCAAAAAAGGCACCTTAAACAGCACGACTCTGGTCGTCACGCACAAGATGAGTCTGCTGCAACTGACTGAACGCCTCATTGTTATGGAAAGTGGTAAGTTGGTCGCCGATGGCAACAAACAAACTGTATTAGAAGCTTTGAAAACAGGCAAATTGAATAAGAACGGGTAAGTATGAATAAAAACGAAGAAAATCTTCCCGAAGCTGAAGTAGCCGAAGTGGTGAGCAAAACTCGCAAAGAACAGATTGCGGAACGTGATATCGCCTATATGTCGAGCTTAAGCCAGGCCGCTTTGGAAAAGCCGACTACGCGCTCACAAATGGTTACCTGGATTATTCTGTTCATTGTGATTTGGCTGATTTACTGGGCAAGTCAAGCTGAATTGGACAAAATCGTCCGTGGCGAAGGCAAGGTAGTACCCTCTTCGCAGATTCAAATCATCCAAAACTTGGAAGGTGGCATTGTAGAAGAACTCTTTGTTAGCACGGGTGACTTGGTGAAGAAAGGGCAAATCCTGCTCAAGTTAGACAACACGCAATTTGCAAGTTCGTTTGGTGAAAGTGAAATCAAAGAGGCAGAATTAACCGCAAAAGCCCAACGTTTAAGAGCAGAAGCCTTTGGCCAGCCCTTTGAAGTCAGTTTTAATGATGATATGGATCCCAAACTCAGAACCCTTTATGAACGCGAGTACCGCCTTTATCAAGGTCGTCAGAAACAGCTACAAACCACCGATAAAATCTTAGTAGAACAGATTGAGCAAAAGAAACTGGAACTACAAGATGCTTACAGCCAAAAGAAGCAACTAACACGTTCTTTAAATCTACTTACCAAAGAACTTAATTTTATGCGTCCGCTGGTTGAGCAAGGCATTGCCTCACAAGTTGATTTACTGAAATTGGAACGTGAAGAAAATGATGCTTTAACCAAACTGAAAGGTATTGAGTTTTCTATTCCGAGAATACAGTCATCTATTCAAGAAGCGCGTTCTAAACGTGATGATGCCAAAGAGAAAGTCGCCAATGAAGCCCATGAGGAACTTAACCAAGTGCTCGCTGAAAAAGCTCAACTTATGCAGTCTAAAACCGCATTACAAGATCGTGTCGACAGAACGGATATTAAGTCCCCTGTCAACGGAACGGTTAAACAGATGTTTGTAAACACGATTGGCGGGGTAGTTCAGCCAGGTAGCGACATAGTCGAAATCGTACCTGAAGATGACACCTTGGTTCTAGAAACTAAAATCGTCCCTGCTGATATCGGTTTCATCTATCC
>JAASTL010000182.1 GCA_021767305.1 Piscirickettsiaceae bacterium
ATTCAGGTTCAGAAACAATTTCCAATAAAGGGGTACCGGCACGGTTCAAATCGATACCACTCATACCTGGCACAATACCATGATTGGATTTACCTGCATCTTCCTCTAAGTGAGCACGCGTGACACCGATTTTTTTCTTAACGCCATCAACCTCAATTTCCAAAATTCCTTTACCAACAATAGGGTATTCCAACTGTGAGGTTTGGTAGCCTTTTGGTAAGTCAGGGTAAAAATAGTTTTTACGTTCAAATACCGACTTCTTGCCGATTTCTGCATTCAGCGCTAGACCCAGTTTAATTGACCTAGAGATCACGCCTTTATTCAACACTGGCAACATACCCGGCATCGCCAAATCAATGGCACTGGCCTGACTATTTGGTGACGCACCATAGGCAATTGAAGAGCCGGTAAAAATTTTAGTGTTGGTGGTTAACTGAGCATGAATCTCTAAACCAATGACTACTTCCCAATTCATTTCGTCCATCTCTGCTAACTCCTTATTGATATTGCGCTGGCATCTGTTTATGCCAATCAGTCACTTGTTGATACTGATGACCAATATTCAGTAACTTCGCTTCACTGAAATAAGGCCCCACAATATGCAATCCCACTGGACGCCCATCGACAAACCCAGCTGGCACTGATAAACCAGGCAACCCAGCTAGGTTGACGGGAATAGTGTATAAATCCGATAAATACATACTCACTTGATCATCGGATTTTTCACCAATATTAAACGCAGTGCTTGGTGCAACTGGTCCCATAATCACATCACATTGTTCAAATGCATTCGTGAAGTCATCACGCACCATGCGGCGTAATTTTTGCGCTTTAAGATAGTAAGCATCATAGAAACCTGCCGAAAGTGCATAGGCACCCACCATAATACGGCGCTTAACCTCGGCACCAAAACCTTCGGAACGCGAACGACGATACAGATCTTGCAGATCTTTTGGATTTTCACAACGATAGCCAAAACGCACCCCATCAAAACGTGACAAGTTTGATGAGGCTTCCGCAGGTGCTAATACATAATAGGAAGGCACCGCCAAGTCTTTATTCGGTAGATGCACTTCAACCGTTTCAGCACCCAGTTTTTCCACTTCAGCAATCGCATTTTTAATGACTTTTTCTACTGCAGGGTCTAAGCCTTCACCAAAGTATTCGGCTGGCACACCAATCTTTAAGCCTTGCAGTGACTGACCGAGTTCAGCGCTATAATCCGGTGTTTCACGTTCTAAACTGGTAGAGTCACGCTCATCAAAGCCAGCCATGGCATTGAGCATCCACGCTGAATCTTCCGCTGAACGTGTCATAGGCCCTGCTTGGTCAAAACTAGACGCATAGGCCACAATTCCAAAACGCGAGACCGAACCATAGGTTGGTTTAATACCGGTAATACCGCAGAAAGACGCTGGCTGACGAATCGAACCACCGGTATCGGTACCGGTTGCCATTGGCGCTAAACCAGCCGCAATAACCGCCGCAGCACCCCCTGATGAACCACCCGGAACTGCATTTAAATCCCAAGGGTTTTTAGTTGGGCCGTAATAACTACTCTCTGAGGTCGAACCCATGGCAAACTCATCCATATTAGTCTTCCCCAAAATTGGCATGCCTACCTTTTTAAGCTGTGTCACCACATGAGCATCATAAGGTGCGATGAAGTTATCCAGCATCTTTGAACTACATGAAGTTTTCACGCCATCGGTACAAAAAATATCTTTATGGGCTACTGGAATACCTGTTAACAAGTCTGCGGTGCCGTTCTTAAGGCGCTCATCAGCTTCTTTAGCCATGGCCATTGCAAGCTCAGGCGTGACCGTTACATAAGCATTTAGCTCGGCGTCGTATTGGCTTATACGATCTAAGTAGTGTTGAGTCAGTTGCACACTGCTGATTTCGCCAGCATGCAATTTTTCACTCATCTGTTTTATTGTTAAGTTATGCATGTTTTCTATCACTCAATCACTTGTGGCACTAAATACATATCTTGCTCAACCGCTGGAGCAACAGATTGCAGTTTGGTATGTTGATCGGTTTCGGTAACCACGTCTTCACGCAGACGTTGTACTTGATCAAGTGGATGCGCCATTGGGGCAACATTATCAGTATCAGCTGCTTGCATTTGAGCAAACAGGTCAAGAATATTACTTAGCTTGGCGGCAACGTCATCGACTTCTGACTCTTTGACCTCAATAGCCGCAAGATTCGAAATGTATTCGACTTCTTTTTTTCCTAAAGACACGGGTGACTCCAAAATAAAGGAATTTGATTCTGCTTCATTCTCACGATTGCATTGTATAGATCAGATTTTGCAATCTTTTGAGCAGAAAAAATTGACCGTATAAATTAACACAAAGCCGCCTTTTTCTAAAGCTGTTTTGCATTTTAAAGAGCGCTTTTTAGCGTTTCTAGCCGATTTAACCTTATCGCTTTTCAAGACTCGAATATTAATCCACCAAATTTATGCTTTTGAGCTTCAAATAAAGATTCTATTTGCGAGACTGGCTGACTAAAAACTCGCCTTAAAACAAAAAGCTTAGCAAACAAAAATTAGCTTCTCCAAAACCCTAAACTAAGTTAAAATGCCGGTTTAATTTTGAGTCTAAAAAAACCTAAGGACAACACATAATGTTTCGCAAATTCATGGGACTTTTCTCCAACGACCTTTCCATTGACTTAGGAACCGCTAACACACTTATTTATGTGCGCGGCAAAGGCATGGTACTTAATGAGCCGTCGGTGGTATCTATCCGTAACAATAAACGTGGCAGTGCTAGCCGTTCAATTGTCGCTGTGGGTGAAAACGCGAAACTTATGTTAGGTAAAGAAAACCAAGACATTCAAACCGTTCGTCCGCTTAAAGACGGAGTCATTGCTGACTTTGAAGTGACCGAAAAAATGCTGCAAGCGTTTATTAAAAAAGTTCATGAAGCCAAGTTCTTTCAGCCTAGCCCTCGTGTATTAGTTTGTGTTCCTTGTGGTTCTACTCAGGTAGAACGCCGTGCGATTCGTGAATCAGCCGCAGGTGCAGGTGCACGTGAAGTTTACCTTATCGAAGAACCCATGGCAGCCGCGATTGGTGCGGGTATGCCCGTAAGTGAACCGACCGGTTCAATGGTGGTTGATATCGGTGGTGGTACCACAGAAGTCGCAACCTTATCGCTAAACGGGATTGTGTGGTCTGACTCAGTTAAAGTCGGTGGTGATCGTTTTGATGATGCCATTATCAAGTACGTACGTCGTAACTACGGTATGGTGATTGGTGAAACTACCGCTGAGAAAATCAAGAAAACCATTGGTACCGCTTATCACGAAGTAAACCCTGACACCATGGAAGTACATGGTTCTAACATTGCCGAAGCCGTTCCACGTCGTTTTACATTAAACAGCAATGAAGTACTTGAAGCCCTTCAAGAGCCTCTATCAGCAATCGTCAGTGCAGTGCGTACTGCGCTGGAAAATACCCCACCAGAATTGGGGGCGGATATTGCCGAACACGGAATTGTGTTAACCGGTGGTGGTGCTTTACTGCGTAACCTAAGCACACTTCTTTCTGAAGAAACCGGTATTCCAGTGATTATTGCCGACGACCCACTTACCTGTGTGGCTCGTGGTGGCGGTCGTGCTTTAGAGTTGATGGATGACAAAGGGGTTGATGTTTTCTCATTTGAGTAAAGCAACGACCAAAACCAATTATCTCTAAAATACAGATTGTTTTAGCATAAGGAGCCCGTCATTAACCTGAATATGCCAAGCGCCCAGCAAGAGGGTGTG
>JAASTL010000005.1 GCA_021767305.1 Piscirickettsiaceae bacterium
ATCATGATCGATTAACGTTAAAGTTCCCACACCAGCTCTAGCAAGCGATTCAGCGACAAAACCACCAACGCCACCCACACCAGCAATTAACACATGGGCGTTTTGTAGTTTGGCAATTCCTTGTTCACCAAACACCAAAAGACTGCGTTCAAACAATGCATCCATCACTCAACCTCAAACCTAAAAATTTGTTGTGCATTATAAGTGGTTTTATCAATTACCTCAGCTTTTGACCGGCCGGTTAAATAAGATATTTCATTCAATATCGGATTTAGCTCTAAGGATTCAGAAATATTGGGAAAGTCTGTTTCAAGCACAAAAGATTTGAGCTCAAAATGCTTGACCATTTCTCGAACACGTTTGGCTTTTGGATTGCACACCATTGCATTCACACCGATCTTAAAACCTAGCTTCAAATACTGCTCGCAGATTTCCTTAGAAGCACTCAGTCCATGAATAATTCCAGTAAGGCGATGAGATCTTAAAATCTGCAACATTTCGTTGTGACATTTCACAGCATGGATCGATACCGGCCGGTTAAATTTTTCTGCTAATACACATTGTTGTTCAAAAACTTCTATTTGCAAATCTCTAGAGTGCTTATGCTTAGGTGAGAAATCCAAACCTATCTCGCCAACAGCAAGACATTTGCGATCGTGGAAATATCTATCAATTGACTCAAGTTCAGACAGACTATTGTCATTCACAAACCAGGGATGAATACCAATCGCGTAATAAATTTTAGAATAGTCAGTTGCAAGGTTTTGATTCTGATTCCACTGAATGTAATTGGTGGACATTGAAAGAATAGGATAAGAGTTTACCGGCCGGTAAAAAGAATAATCGTGTTGAGAATCTAAAAGGTGGGCGTGAGTATCAATCATAGAAGGTTGATAATACAGAAAGCATAAAAGCTAGATATAAAAAAACCGGCTTAGAGCCGGTTTTTCTTGCTGATTACTCAGCTGAATCGTCTGCGTTGTCCGCAACTGGACGGTCAACTAACTCAACGATTGCCATAGGTGCGTTATCACCAGGGCGGTAACCACATTTTAGAATGCGGATATAACCACCTGGACGAGATTCGTAACGAGGACCAATCTCAGAGAATAACTTACCTACTGCTGCTTTATCACCTAAACGAGCAAAGGCAGTACGACGGTTGTGTACGCTGTCTTTTTTAGCAAGCGTAATCAAAGGCTCAGCAACTGTACGAAGTTCTTTAGCCTTAGCAACCGTAGTACGGATTACTTCATGTTCGATAAGTGAAGCAGACATGTTTTTAAACATTGCCTTACGGTGCGCACTGTTACGATTTAACTTACGACCTGATTTACCATGACGCATGATAGCTTCCTTATATTAAGCTGGATCTTTACTTACCAGACTAGCTGGTGGCCAGTTTTCAAGTTTGGTACCTAGGCTAAGACCTCTTTGTGCAAGAACATCTTTGATTTCTTGTAGAGATTTTTTACCAAGGTTTGGTGTTTTCAGCAAGTGTGGTTCTGCACGCTGTACCAAATCACCAATGTAGTAAATTTGTTCTGCTTTCAGACAGTTTGCTGAACGAACTGTTAGTTCGAGATCATCAACTGGTTGTAAGAAGATTGGATCAAACTCATTCTCTTCTTCTTCCGGAGCAGCAACTTCTTTATGCTTAAGATCAACAAATGCATTTAGTTGATAGTGCAGTACAGTTGCCGCTTGCTTGATTGCATCTTCAGGATCTAAAGTTCCGTCAGTAACGATGTCAATAATCAATTTGTCAAGGTCAGTACGCTGTTCTACACGAGCATTCTGAACTTCATAACTAATTGTATGCACAGGACTGAAACTTGCATCTAAACGTAAAACACCAACATGTGAATCATTGTCAGTGTTGGCTGCGCGGTAACCCATACCCTTCTCAACACGAAGAGTCATATTTAGTTCCGCACCCTCTGATACATGCGCAATCACAAGATCAGGATTTGCAATTTCTACATCGTGGCTTAACTGAATATCAGAAGCACGAACCACTGCAGGACCTTTTTTGTTTAGAGTCAATTCAGCTTTATCTGAAGCATTTAATTTGACCGCCACCTCTTTAAGGTTAAGAAGAATTTCAAGAACATCTTCTCTTACACCTTCAATTGAGGAGTATTCGTGTAGCACTCCATCAATCTGGGCTTCTGTAATCGCAGCACCAGGCATCGATGACAATAGGATACGACGTAACGCATTACCAAGCGTGTGACCAAAACCACGTTCAAGTGGTTCTAGAGTCACACGACTACGGAAAGCGCTAGTACGTTGAATGTCAACCATACGTGGTGTTAACAACTGTTCTAACATCTCTTGCATTAGAGGTGATCTCCGTTTCTATTACTTAGAATAAAGCTCTACAATCAAGTTTTCTTGAATATCTGCAGACAAGTCAGAACGATCCGGAACATTTTTAAAAGTCCCTTCAAATGCTGAATTGTTTACTTCAACCCAATTAACCGCACCACGTTGACCGCTTAGCTCAAGAGCAGCAGCAATACGGCTTTGGTTACGTGCTTTCTCACGAATAGAAACAACATCACCTGCAGCAATCTCATAAGATGGTACGTTTACAACTTGACCATTTACAAGAATTGATTTGTGTGAAACCAATTGACGCGCTTCAGCACGAGTAGAAGCAAAGCCCATACGATAAACAACGTTATCTAGGCGGCTTTCTAAGATCTGAAGAAGGTTTACACCAGTAGAACCTTTACGACGATCCGCTTCTTTGTAATAAAGACGGAATTTCTTTTCTAGAACGCCGTACATACGACGAACTTTTTGCTTTTCACGAAGCTGTAAACCATATTCAGTTACACGCTTGCGACCTGCACCGTGTACACCTGGTAGCTGGTCAATCTTACATTTTGATTCGATGCTACGAACACCGCTTTTCAAAAATAGATCGGTACCTTCACGACGAGCAAGTTTACACTTTGGACCAATATATCTAGCCATGTTTACCTCAAATATTAAACGCGACGTTTCTTAGGTGGACGGCAACCGTTGTGAGGAATCGGAGTTACATCATTAATAGCTGTAATCTTGAAACCTGCACTGTTTAAACCACGAACTGCAGAATCACGGCCAGGCCCAGGACCTTTAACCATAACTTCTAAGTTCTTAACACCGTAGTCGTGAGCCATTTGACCAGCTCGTTCTGCAGCAACCTGTGCAGCGAATGGAGTACTCTTACGAGAACCACGGAATCCGCTACCACCAGAAGTTGCCCAGCATAGTGCGTTACCTTGACGATCAGTAATTGTAATGATTGTGTTGTTAAAGCTCGCGTGAACGTGAGCGATACCATCATTAACAACCTGTTTTACTTTCTTTTTAACACGCGAATTTGCTTTTGCCATATCTCATCTCGCAATTATGCGTTATCGTTTAATAGGTCTTACAGGACCTTTACGAGTACGTGCATTTGTTTTTGTACGTTGTCCACGCAAAGGTAGACTACGACGGTGACGAATTCCACGGTAGCAACCCATGTCCATCAAACGTTTGATGTTCATAGATACTTCACGACGAAGGTCACCTTCAATTTTAAAATTTGTTACTTCATTACGAAGTGCTTCTAACTGTTCTTCAGTTAGTTCACGAACTTTGGTAGAAGGTTCAATTTTAGTTGCTTCACAAATTTGCTTTGCTGAAGTTGAACCAATCCCGTAGATCGAAGTCAGACCAATAACAATATGCTTGTTTACTGGAATGTTTACGCCGGCAATACGAGCCATTTTGACGCTCCCTTTAATTCCACCTACTGAAAAGCGTGCGATTATACACACCTTCCATTAAAAATTCTAGATAAATAAACAGGTTATGTTATTTACCTTTCAATTTAGATTTTTTCATCATTCCTTCGTACTGACTGGACATCATCTGCGCTTGTACTGAGGTCATGAAATCCATAACAACAATTACGATAATCAACAAAGATGTTCCACCAAAATAGAATGGTACATTCCAGTACAAAATCAAAAACTCTGGTAATAAACAAACCGCCGTAATGTAAATAGCACCTGCTAGAGTCAAACGACCTAAGATACTATCAATGTGACGTGCAGTTTGTGCACCCGGACGAATACCTGGTAAATAAGCACCAGATTTTCTTAAATTTTCAGCTGTTTCATTTGGATTGAAAACAATCGCTGTGTAAAAGAAACAGAAAAAGATAATCGCCATTGCATATAACAAAATATACAAAGGTTGCCCAGGGGACAGAGTTGTTGCGATGTCTTTAAGCCATCCCATACCTTCTGCTGTACCAAACCAGCCACCTAATGTCGCTGGAAATAAGATGATACTTGATGCAAAGATAGGTGGGATTACACCAGCCATATTGAGTTTTAGAGGCAGGTGGGATTCTTGACCACCATACATCTTACGCCCGCGCATACGCTGCGCATAATGAACTGGGATGCGTCTTTGCCCTCTTTCGACAAAAACGACAAATGCAATAACCGCTGCAACTAAAGCAAGAAGAATAAACACCGTGATGGCATGAAGCGCACCTGTGTTAACTTGCTCAAATGTACCACCTAGGGCAGAAGGTAAACCAGCAACGATACCGGCAAAGATAATAATCGAAATACCATTACCAATACCACGTTCTGTAATTTGTTCACCTAACCACATCAAAAAGATGGTTCCACTCACGAGAGTGACTACAGCCGTTAGTTTAAATAGGAAACCTGGATCAATAACCACAGGCATCCCATTAATATTCTGAGATTCAAGTGCAACGGCGACACCCAGACCTTGGAAAGTGGCTAGTAGCACTGTACCTTGTCGAGTGTACTGAGTTATTTTTCTACGACCCGCTTCACCGTCTTTCTTTAATTGCTCAAGTGTCGGCGATACAACCGTCAAAAGCTGCATAATAATAGCAGCTGAAATGTAAGGCATAATCCCCAGAGCAAAAATTGAAAGACGTTCAAGAGCACCACCCGAGAACATGTTAAACATGTCAAGGATAGTACCTTTTTGCTGCTCAAACATAGCAGCTAAAGCAACTGGATCGATAGATGGTACAGGAATATGAGTCCCTAATCGGTAAACGATAATGGCACCCAAAACAAAAAGAATTTTATTCTTTAAGTCACCCAAACCACTTGATGCAATTGAACTATTCATAATTAAGCTTCTACTGAACCACCAGCGGCTTCAATCGCTGATTTAGCGCCAGCAGTCGCTTTCAAACCAGAAGTTTTGATCGCTTTGTTAACTTCACCAGAGTTGATGATTTTAACTTCTTTGATTTTCTCACCGATTACATCAGCAGCTTTCAAAGCAGCAATATCAATAACATCTGCATCAATGTTACATAGAGTGTCTAGACGAATTTCAGTTTTGTATTGCGCAACACGAGACGTAAAACCAATTTTTGGTAAACGACGTTGCAAAGGCATTTGACCACCTTCAAAACCAATTTTCGGCATACCGCCTGAACGAGATTTTTGACCTTTGTGACCGCGGCCACCCATCTTACCCCATCCAGAACCTTGACCACGTCCTACACGCTTACGAGCAGATTTTGAACCTTCTGCTGGACTTAAAGTATTTAGTTGCATCTTATGCTTCCTCTACTTTTAGCAAATAGGAAACCTTATTGATCATTCCACGATTTTCTGGAGTATCAATAACAGTTTTTGTTTGGTGCATCTTTCTCAGACCAAGACCAGATACACAAGCTTTGTGTGCTGGTAAGCGGCCAATAGTGCTTTTTACCAGAGTCACTTTAAGTTGTTTTTGATCTGACATCTTATTCACCTAAAATTTCTTCAACTGATTTACCACGTTTAGCGGCAATCATCTCAGGACTATTCATACCAGTTAAAGCGTTTACTGTAGAACGAACAACGTTAACAGGACGAGTAGTACCGATACATTTAGACAATACGTTTTTTACACCTGCAGCTTCTAAAACTGCACGCATCGCACCACCAGCAATAACACCTGTACCTTCAGAAGCAGGAAGCATTACGATATTCGCAGCACCTTGCTTGAAGTTAATAGGGTATTGAATTGTTCCTTCAGTAAGAGGAACAGTTTTCATATTACGACGGGCTTGTTCCATAGCTTTTTTGATAGCAACAGGAACTTCAGAAGCTTTACCACTACCGTAGCCAACTTTTCCTTCACCGTCACCAACAACTGCTAGTGCTGAAAAACCGAATACACGACCACCTTTTACAACTTTTGCAACACGGCGAACGTTTACTAGCTTTTCAATTAAACCATCTTGTCCGTCTTGTAATTCACGTGAAGACATAATTAATCCTTCTTTTAAAATTCAAGACCGTTTTCACGGGCTGATTCAGCTAGTTGTTGAATACGACCGTGGTATTTAAAACCTGAACGGTCGAAAGCTACTGAAGTAATACCGGCTGCTTTTGCTTTTTCAGCAATCGCTTTCCCAACCGCAGCAGCTGCTGACTTGTTAGAACCGTTATTAATTTCTTTTTTTACATCCGCTTGTACAGTAGAGCTAGAAGCGATAACACTGCCATTTTCTGCTGAAATTAATTGTGCGTAAATGTGTTGAGCAGTACGGTGTACACTCAAACGCGGCATTTTTAATTCTGCAATCTTTGAACGAGTTTTCTTAGCTCTACGAAGACGGGCTGATTTCTTATCCATACTTACTTCCAGCCTTATTTCTTCTTAGCTTCTTTACGTAAAATGCGCTCATCAGCATACTTAACACCTTTACCTTTGTAAGGTTCAGGTGGGCGGTAACCACGGATTTCCGCAGCAACTTGACCAACTACTTGCTTATCAGCACCTTTCACAACAATCTCTGTCTGTGTTGGTGTTTCAATCGTAATTCCTTCTGGAATTGCGTGCTCAACCGGGTGAGAAAAACCTAAAGTTAGATTTAACTTCTTACCTTGTGCTTGTGCACGGTAACCAACACCTACAAGTTGTAAGCGTTTTTCAAAACCATCTGTTACACCAACTACCATGTTATTGATAATTGAACGAACAGTACCAGTTTGTGCCCAACCATTTGCAACACCATCTTTAGGTGCACAAGTTACTTGATTGTCAGCAACAGTTACTTCAACGCCAGAGTTGAAGCTTTTTGTGATTGTGGCTTTTGAACCTTTAACAGTTACATCAGAACCGTTAACGCTGATTTCAACACCAGCAGGTACATTCACAGGAGCCTTACCAATACGTGACATTTATAACTCCTTATGCAACGTAACAAACAACTTCACCACCGATGCCAGCGTCACGCGCTTGACGATCAGTCATTACACCTTTTGAAGTTGAAATTACTGCAATACCTAAACCACCAATTACATTTGGTAGTTCATCTTTATTCTTATAAACACGTAGGCCAGGACGACTTACACGTTTAACCATTTCAATAACAGGCTTACCATCGAAGTATTTTAAATCTACTGATAATTCAGCCTTGCCATTATTGTCATTTACACTGTATGCGGCGATATAACCTTCATCATTCAAAACTTGAGCAACAGCTGCTTTCATTTTTGACGATGGCATTACAACATTCGTATGTCCAGCCATTTGACCGTTACGAATACGCGTTAACATATCAGCGATTGGATCAGACATGCTCATAGATATTTATCCTTACCAACTTGCTTTTCTTAATCCTGGTACATCACCATTCATCGCCGCTTGACGAAGCATGTTACGTGATAAACCAAACTTTCTGTATACTGCATGAGGACGCCCAGTAACACGACAACGACGTTGTTGACGTACTGGAGAAGCGTTACGTGGAAGTTTATGCAACTTTTCCATCGCTTCCATGCGCTCTTCAAAAGACAAGCTCATATCAACTGAGGCTGCTTTTAACGCCTTACGTTTTTCAGCAAACTTTGCTACTGTTTTTGCACGCTTTTTATCGCGAGCAATCATTGATAACTTAGCCATTAGAAAATCCTCTTATTTCTTAAATGGGAAATTAAAGGCTTCTAAAAGAGCTTTAGCTTCATCATTCGTCTGAGCTGTCGTTGCAAAGTTGATATCCATACCACGGATTTTGTCAACTTTTTCAAACTCGATCTCAGTGAAGATGATTTGCTCTTTAAGGCCCAAATTGTAGTTACCACGACCGTCAAATGCCTTCGGGTTTACACCTTGGAAGTCACGTACACGTGGTAATGCAATGTTAATTAGACGATCAAGAAACTCGTACATTTTCTCGCCACGTAGAGTCACTTTACAGCCTAATGGATAACCATCACGAACCTTAAAGCTAGCAACTGATTTACGAGCAAGTGTTTTTACTGCTTTTTGACCAGTAATTGCTTCCATATCTGCAACTGCATTATCAAGAACTTTCTTGTCTGCGATTGCATCACCCACACCCATGTTTACGGTGATCTTAGTGATTTTTGGAGCCTGCATTGAAGACTTATAACCAAATTGATCCATAAGTTTTTGGACAACTTGATCTTTATAATATTTTTGTAATCTTGCCATTTCTCTCTACCCTTATTAAGCGTCGATCGCTTTACCAGTAGATTTAAAAACGCGAATCTTAGTATCACCTTCAACTTTAAAACCAACCTTGTCAGCCTTATTTGTTTCAGGGTTAACTAACGCTACATTTGAGGCATCAATAGGCATTTCTTTAGAAACGATTCCACCCTGCGCACCAGTCATAGGATTTGGGCGAGTGTGCTTCTTAACTAGGTTAATACCATCGACTAAAACTTTACCATTTGCTTGAACATCAGAAATCGATCCACGCTTCCCTTTGTCCTTACCAGTAATAACGATAACCTCGTCACCTTTTCTTAAACGATTCATTGGTTCTTCCTTATAGTACTTCAGGAGCTAGTGAAACGATTTTCATAAATTTATCGTTACGAAGCTCACGAGTTACTGGGCCGAAGATACGTGTACCAATTGGCTCATGCTTAGCGTTAAGAATAACTGCAGCATTGCCGTCAAACTTAATCAATGAACCATCTTGACGTCTTACACCTTTAGCAGTACGAACGACTACCGCATTGTAAACATCACCTTTCTTCACTTTGCCGCGTGGTGCCGCTTCTTTGACACTCACTTTGATTACATCGCCAATGGCAGCATAACGACGGTGAGAACCGCCTAATACTTTAATACATTGGACGCGGCGTGCTCCGCTGTTGTCTGCAACATCAAGCACTGTTTGCATCTGAATCATGGTGGGACTCCATCCATAAACTAAAAATTACTTACAGCACAAAAACCACCTGAAAGAGCAGTCCCACAGTATTTTGTGGCTTACATCTTAAAGGTGGCTTTTAAATTTCCGCGAATTATACCAGATAATTTACAGAATAAAAGCTATAAAACTTAAATCTTCGCTTTTTCGTCGATATTAACCAAAGTCCATGATTTCGATTTCGACATCGGAGTAGTTTCTTGAATAGTAACTGTATCACCGATACCTGCAGTATTACCTGCATCATGAGCCATGATTTTTGTAGACTTCTTAACGAATTTTTTGTATTTAGGGTGCTTAATGAAACGATTGATACGAACAACAATTGAATCAGTCATTTTGTTAGAAACAACTTCACCCTGCATAGTACGTGCTTTTTTTGCTTGATCCGTCATGATTATTTACTCACCTTTTGACGAATGATGGTCTTTACTCGTGCAATAGTACGACGTACTTTTTTGATTTGCGCTGAGTTAGACAACTGGCCAGTTGCATTTTGCATTCTTAGATTGAATTGCTCTTTACGAAGATTAATTAACTCTTCACGCAATTCCTCTACTGACTTTTCATTTAATTCTTTCGCTGTCATTTACATCACCGTTCTAGTTACAACTTGTGTTTTGAAAGGAAGTTTAGCAGCAGCCAGTTCAAAAGCTTCGCGTGCTAGCTTCTCATCAACACCTTGCATTTCGAATAGGATACGACCTGGTTGAATTTGAGCAACCCAGTACTCAACAGAACCTTTACCCTTACCCATACGAACTTCAAGTGGTTTATTAGTAATTGGTTTGTCAGGGAAAACGCGGATCCAGATTTTAGCTCCACGTTTTACGTGACGAGTCATAACACGACGACCAGCTTCGATTTGGCGTGAAGTCATACGACCACGCTCTAAGGCTTTAAGACCGTAATCACCAAAGCTAACTTTGTTTCCAACTTGCGCCAGACCACGGTTACGACCTTTTTGTACTTTTCTAAATTTTGTACGCTTAGGCATTAACATAGTAAGTTATCCTTTTATTTACGGCCTTTCTTGCCCTTAGAATCATTGTTATTTTCTAGTGCAAGCTTTCCAAGCTTCTCGCCTTTGAAAATCCAAACCTTAACGCCGATTTTACCGTAAGTAGTATCAGCTTCATAAGTTGCATAATCAATGTCAGCGCGGAAAGTATGTAGAGGTACGCGACCTTCACGATACCATTCTGCACGTGCGATATCCGCACCATTCAAACGACCAGAAACCGTAACTTTGATACCTTCAGCACCAAGACGCATTGCATTACCAACCGCACGCTTCATAGCACGACGGAATTGGATACGCTTTTCTAGCTGTTGTGCGATTGACTCACCAACCAACTTAGCATCTAGTTCAGGCTTTTTAATTTCTTCGATATTGATGTTAACTGGCATACCAGTCATAGCAGAAAGCTGGGCTTTTAGCTTCTCAATATCTTCACCTTTCTTACCAATTACCACACCAGGGCGCGCAGTATGAATGGTGATACGAATACCGTTAGCAACGCGTTCGATCTTAATATTCGAAACTGAAGCATGTGCTAACTTCTTATTTAATTCTTCACGAATTTGGATGTCGCTGATTAGGAAATCAGAATAGTTTTTACTATCTGCATACCAACGAGCATTCCAGTCTCTAGTAATACCTAGACGAATCCCAACAGGATTGACTTTTTGACCCATCCTGACTCTCCTTACTTCTCGCCAACAGTCACAGTAATGTGACTGGTGCGTTTTAAGATACGGTTACCGCGACCTTTTGCACGAGCGCGCATACGCTTCATGATTGGGCCTTCGTTTACATAAGCTGCAGTCACCTGAAGCTCATCAATGTCCATACCGTTGTTGTTTTCAGCATTTGCAATCGCAGAGTTAAGAATTTTCTTAATCAAAGCGGCAGCTTTTTTATCACTGAACTGTAAAATATTTACAGCTTGCTCAACATCTTTTCCACGAATAAGATCAGCAACTAAACGTGCTTTCTGTGGAGAGATACGAGCAAATTTATGAGTTGCACTAACTTGCATATCTAACCCCTATTAACGTTTAGCTTTCTTATCCGCAGCATGGCCGCGATAAGTACGAGTCATTGAAAATTCGCCTAATTTGTGGCCAACCATATTCTCAGTTACATAAACTGGAATATGCTCTTTACCATTATGTACAGCGATTGTTAATCCAATCATTTCAGGCAAGATCATTGAACGTCTTGACCATGTTTTAATTGGACGTTTGTTACCAGATTCTTGTGCCTCTTCCACTTTTTTAATCAAGTGAAGGTCAACAAAAGGGCCTTTTTTAACTGAACGTGGCATCAGTGTCCTTCCTTATTTCTTGTTACGGTGACGAACAATCATATTGTCCGTACGCTTATTACTACGAGTCTTCTTACCTTTGGTTGGAACACCCCATGGAGTAACAGGGTTACGACCACCAGAAGTACGCCCTTCACCACCACCGTGAGGGTGATCTACCGGGTTCATAGCGACACCGCGAACAGTAGGACGAACACCACGCCAGCGTGTAGCACCAGCTTTACCTAACTTACGTAGGCTGTGCTCAGAGTTACCCACTTCACCGATAGTTGCTTTACATTCAGCAAGTATTTTACGCATCTCACCAGAACGAAGCTTAACTAGTACGTATTGACCATCACGACCAGCGATAGAAACAGAAGCACCAGCAGAACGAGCAATTTGCCCACCCTTACCAGGACGCATTTCTACGTTGTGAACGATAGTACCTACTGGAATATTACGTAACGGTAGAGTATTACCAACTTTAATTGATACATGATCACCTGACTCTACAACCGCTCCTGCTTCAATACCTTTTGGTGCAAGAATATAAGCACGTTCGCCATCTGCATATTTCAATAGTGCAATGTGTGCTGTACGGTTAGGATCATATTCCAAACGCTCAACAGTCGCTGGGATACCAGCCTTGCTGCGTTTGAAGTCAACTAGGCGATAATGCTGTTTATGACCACCACCAGTATGACGCACTGTAATACGACCATTGTTGTTACGACCACCAGATTTAGACTTCTTTTCTAGTAGTGCAGCGTGTGGCTTGCCTTTGTGAAGTTTAGGCTCAACAACGCTTACAACAAAGCGACGACCAGCAGAAGTTGGTTTGGACTTTCTAATAATTGCCATCTTTAAACTCCTTACTCAGCAGCCGCAAAATCGATTTCTTGACCAGATACAAGACGAACGATCGCTTTGCGAACACCGTTACGTGTACCTTGACGGCCTTTGAATACTTTGCGCTTACCTTTAATGTTAATCATATTTACAGATTGAACTTTTACATCAAATAAAGATTCAACTGCGGCTTTTACCTCTGCTTTAGTTGCAGTAGGTACAACCTTGAACACATACTGTTCTGATGCATCTGCCATAACGGCTGCTTTTTCAGAAACGTGTGGTGCAAGCAATACACTTAGAACTCTTTCTTGATTCATGCTAATTGCTCCTCTAGTTGCTTAATAGCACCTTGAGTCATTACAACGTTCTGGAATCCAATTAAACTAACTGGATCTAGTGATGCAACATCACAAACATCAGCGTTGTATAGGTTACGCGCTGACAAGTACAAATACTCATCAAAACCTTCCGTTACAACGAGTGCATCAGCAACATTCAATTGTGCTAGTTTTGATTTAAATTCTTTTGTCTTTGGTGCTTCAACTTTAAAGTCATCAACCACAACTAAACGACCTGTACGATTTAGTTCAGCAACAATTGAACGCATTGCACCACGGTACATTTTCTTGTTTACTTTTTGAGAGAAATCACGATTATGACCAGGGAATGCACGACCACCGCCAACCCAGATAGGTCCACGAGTCGTACCGGCACGCGCACGGCCAGTCCCTTTTTGGCGCCATGGTTTAGCACCACCGCCGCTTACAGCTGCACGGTTCTTTTGACCTTTAGTACCAGCACGACCAGCATTCATATATGCTGTCACAACTTGGTGAACTAAAGATTGATTAAATTCCACACTAAATAAATCATCAGAAACTGAAACGTTTCCAGACTCTTTACCTGTGGCTAATTCGATTAATTTTAAATCCATCTTGCCCACCTTACTTCACAGCTTTACGAACAATGACAGTACTGTTTTTAGCGCCAGGAACTGCACCACGGATCAATAAAAGACCGTTTTCAGCATCAACTTTTACTAAATCTAAGTTCTGTGTTGTTTGACGAACGTTACCCATGTGACCAGACATTTTCTTACCTTTGAAAACGCGACCAGGAGTTTGGTTTTGACCAATTGAACCGTTCGAACGGTGAGAGATAGAGTTACCGTGAGTCGCATCTTGCATACTAAAGTTGTGACGCTTGATACCACCTTGGAAACCTTTACCTTTTGTAGTTCCAGTTACGTCAACAACAGGAATGTCGTTAAAACGCTCAACAGAGATTTCTGAACCTACTTCTAGACCTTCAAGATCCGCTTCTTCTGCACGGAATTCCCAAAGACCACGACCTGCTTCAACACCTGCTTTAGCAAAGTGTCCAGCTGCAGGCTTGCTTACACGACCAGCGTGAACTTTACCTGTGGTAACTTGAATAGCAGAATAACCATCAGTTTCAACTGTTTTGATTTGAGTAATCAAATTCGGCTCTACTTCTACAACTGTTACAGGAGTAGAAACACCGTCATCGTTGAAAACACGAGTCATTCCGATTTTTTTACCAATGATACCGATAGACATATCATTACCTCATTATTATAAATTGCTCATCATTACGATTGATGATTGAGCCACAAAATTGCTTAACGCAATTCTAATTGAACATCTACACCAGCAGCCAAATCTAGCTTCATTAATGCATCAACTGTTTTATCAGTTGGATCAACGATATCTAGTAGACGCTTATGAGTACGAATTTCGTACTGATCACGAGCATCTTTATTGACGTGTGGAGAGATCAAAACTGTGAAACGCTCTTTGCGTGTTGGCATTGGGATCGGACCACGAACCTGTGCACCAGTACGCTTAGCAGTTTCCGTAATTTCACGTGCAGACTGATCAATCAAACGGTGATCGAACGCCTTTAAGCGAATACGAATATTTTGAGTCGCCATAATCATTTCTCTTAGGTTAAAAACAAGAAAAACACCCCGAAATCAACAAGATAAATTAAGGGGTACAAACCAAGGTCGCGAATTATACCAACCTTTTCTTTTTAAAACAACACCTTATTTACCGGCCGGTAAAAAACAAAAAAGGGAGCATAAAGCTCCCTTTTTCTAGTGATTGTTTAAATCTTCGAAATTAGTCGATGATTTTAGCAACAACACCTGCACCAACTGTACGACCACCTTCACGGATTGCAAAACGTAGACCGTCTGACATCGCGATTGGGTTGATTAGCTCTACAGTCATTTGAACGTTATCACCAGGCATAACCATTTCTGTACCTGCTGGTAGTTC
>JAASTL010000183.1 GCA_021767305.1 Piscirickettsiaceae bacterium
CAAAAGAAAGTGCATATCTCAATTGGTATTACCATCGATAACCATTTTGAAACTTTATCTTTGACCAGACTCATGAAAAAGGCCGACGAAGCACTCTATAAATCATTTGAAAAACAGAGTAAGGAAGCGGTGGTATTAGATACCCGCAAAGATTCTTTGCTTAAAAGCGCCTGAGATATCTCAATTGTTTCAATTGGCTCAGCTAACTTGCCTGATGGCTTTTAAGCTTGACGATGCAACATCAATACCCGTTTAAAGACATTAGGGTCTTTGATCTGAGTCATTTCGCCTTCACGAGGAATATGCTTATCTTTTAATCGAGATAAGAAAAATCTTAATGCCGCTAAACGCAATGCAGCTGGCCAAGCTTTTTGTTCGGCATCGGTAAGTGGTCTTTGCGTGTCGTATGCAGAAAGCATGGCATCTAAACGTTTTTGATCAAATTCTATTGCACTGGCATTTTCGGTGTGAGTACGACACCAATCGTTCACCATCACCGCCAAGTCATACAACATAGGCGCATTACAAGCGTAATACAGATCAATAATGCCGCTTAAAAACTCACCATTGAACATGGCATTGTCACAGAACAGATCGGCATGAATGACAGATTTAGGTAAGTCTGTCCAAGCTACTGCATTTTGATACACCAGCTCTGAATCAATTAGCTCACACTCATCATCAGGTAGATAGTTTTTGATTTGCGCGTAAGTGACCGCCATCCAATCAATATCGCGATCATTCGCTCTAAAGTCATCATAGTTTTGACCAGCAATATGAAACTTCGCTAACTGACCCCCCATCACACCGCATTGATCAACATTAGGATTATCTACCGTACTGCCAGGTAGTCTTTCTACCAAAGCAGCTGGCTTGCCACGCAACTCTTTTAAATAACCATTCGACTTGGTAGGCATAGGATGCGCAGTAGGAATATTATGTTCCGCCATAAACGCCATAATATTCAGAAAATAAGGCAGTTCTTCAAAACTATGGTGTTCAAAAATAGTCAGCACATACTGCTCTTTATGGCCGCCATTGATAGTGTTGACAAAATAGTTGGTATTTTCAATCCCAGCACTGATACCCTCAAAAGAGTCCAGTTCACCGACATCATAATCTTGCAGAAATTCAACTAAATGGTGTTCTTCAACAACCGTGTAGACAGACATAAGAAAAGTCTCTTAAATAAGCAGTGTGCATGGCACGACTGGCGATTGAGTAGGTTAATTTTTAATTCCCGCAAATTTTATCACATAGCGCCCGCTACGCTAGAGGCTCTTTGCAAAACAACGTTAAAACAACGTTTAAATATTTAATTGGCAAAACGGTTAAAATATCGCCATTAATTTAAAAACAAAGTTACTTTCATGACCGAAAACAAATCACTTCTTGAATTCAATCACAATAGCCCATTCATTCTGGTTGATGGTTCCTCATACCTCTTCCGTGCTTTTCATGCCATGCCACCCCTCACCAATGGTAAAGGGCAAGCAACCGGTGCGATTTTTGGCGTTATCAATATGCTCGGTAAATTGATTGAACAATATCAGCCAGAAAAAATGGCGGTGATTTTTGATGCCAAAGGCAAAACCTTCCGTCATGAAATGTATAGTGAATATAAATCGCATCGCCCACCCATGCCGGAAGAGCTGCGTACTCAGATTGAACCGATTCATGAAATTGTAAAGGCGTTAGGTTTGCCTTTATTGGTCATTGATGGGGTAGAGGCCGACGATGTTATGGGTACCCTCGCTTATCAAGCTACTCAGCAGCAGCACGATACTTTGATTTCTACTGGCGATAAAGATTTGGCACAATTGGTCAATGAACATGTCACTCTCATTAACACCATGAATGACACTCTCTCGACGCCAGAAAGTGTGAAAGAAAAATTTGGCGTGCGCCCTGATCAAATCATTGATTACCTAGCACTGGTTGGCGATAGCGCCGATAACATTCCCGGCATTCCAAAATGTGGCCCCAAAACTGCGGTCAAGTGGCTGACCTCGTTTGGCAATATCGATAACCTGGTTGAAAACGCCCCCATGATTGGCGGCAAAATCGGCGAAAACCTGCGTAATAATCTAGATCAACTCAAGCTATCACGCGAACTCACTACCATTAAAGTCGATTGCGATTTGCCGATTGGTCTAACCGATATCAATCGCCACGAGCCGGATATGCAGCGTTTGCAGGAGTTGTTTAGTGAATATGATTTACGTAACTGGTTAAACCAGGTAATGAAAGGTGAACTGCCTTTTGCCAAATCTTCTGGCGCAAAAGCCCACAGCCAAACCGTCACCAAAAAAGGTGGCGCAGAGATTCAAACTGAAGAAGTGCCGGCCGAAAAGGTTGAATCGGACTATGAAACCGTTTTTACCCAAGCCACGTTTGATAAATGGATCAATTTGATTGAAGCCGCTGACCTATTTGCCATTGATACCGAAACCACCTCTCTAGATACTATGCAGGCACAGATTGTGGGCGTTTGCTTAGCGGTTAAAAACCCGGACAAAGAGGGGAATTTAGCTTGTTATATTCCGCTCACGCACGATTACGAAGGTGCGCCGGAACAACTTGATTTTGATGAGGTTTTAAGCCGACTTAAACCTATTCTAGAAGATGAAACCCAGTTCAAAGTAGGGCAAAACCTGAAATACGATTGGCATATTCTGCAAAACCACGGCATTGATTTACAGGGCATGCAATTTGATACCATGCTGGAATCTTATTGTTTTAATAGTGTGGCCACACGTCACAATATGGACGACTTAGCGCTCAAATACCTAAACCACCGCACCACTCATTTTGAAGAGATTGCCGGCAAGGGTAAAAAGCAGCTGACGTTTAATCAAATCGACATTGAAACCGCCAGCCACTATGCGGCCGAAGATGCGGATATCACCCTGCAACTGCACCAAACCCTGTGGAGCAAACTACAAGCCGAACCTTCACTGCAAAAAGTTCTCATGGACATTGAAATGCCATTGATGCCGGTGTTGGCAAAAGTTGAGCGTAACGGCGTGCTGTTAGATACCGATATGCTCGTCAAACAATCGGAAGAAATCAGTCATAAACTGACCGAACTCGAGCAACAGGCGCACGGTATTGCGGGTGAAGCCTTTAACTTGAATAGCTCTAAACAGCTACAAAAAATCCTGTTTGAAAATTTGGATTTACCCATTATCAAGAAAACCCCAAAGGGTCAGCCTTCAACCGCAGAACCGGTCTTGGTGGAATTGGCTGAGCAAGGGCACGAAATGCCGAATCTGATTTTGGAATATCGTAGTTTGGCTAAGTTAAAGTCAACCTACACCGATTCTTTGCCAAAACAGATTGATGCCGATACCGGCCGAGTGCATACCTCTTATCAGCAGGCAGTGGCCTCTACTGGGCGACTCTCCTCAACCGAACCGAATTTGCAGAACATTCCTATTCGCTCGGCTGAAGGCCGCCGTATTCGCCAAGCCTTTATTACCAAGCCCGGTTATAAAATGTTGGCCGCCGACTACTCCCAAATCGAACTACGCATTATGGCACATCTATCCGATGATGAAGGTCTGCTGAATGCGTTTGCCCAAGGGGAAGATATCCATAAAGCCACCGCAGCAGAGATTTTTGGCGTAGCACTGGAAGAAGTCACCTCTGAGCAACGTCGCAGCGCCAAAGCGGTTAATTTTGGTCTAATTTATGGCATGTCGGCTTTTGGTTTAGCCAAACAATTAAATGTAGCTCGCGGTGTGG
>JAASTL010000184.1 GCA_021767305.1 Piscirickettsiaceae bacterium
ACAGAAGCATACACTTTCAGGTCACGGGTGACTTGGTAAGCCTTCTGCAACTCCAGCTGACAATGTGACCATTCATGATCAGATATAAATAAACCAGTATCACGTTTTACCAATAATTCACTAAAGGTTCTAATAGCCTCAATGTAGGCGACTTTAACCGCGAGCTCTTGAGAGCATTCGGGGTGTTTTGCCACTAAGGCTAAGGCCTCATTACAAGCACGCAGGGTGTTGCTGAAATGATTATTGTGCATACCACGATCTTCATCCACCGCCATTACCGCGATTCGCGCTCTTAGTTCTTCACAAGGCTTGGGCCTTAACGTTTGATCCTGCATAGTATCAAGCAGGTCAGCCCCCCAACTAAAAAGTTCAAACGCAAATAAGAAGTCGTAGCTCTGTTCAATCTTTAAACGTGCGGTAAAGTAAGCAAACCAAAAACCACTAAGCTTTTGTTCATCCGTTAGTAGTTGTTCTGCCAAACTTGGAAGTTGTGATGCATTTTTAAGCTGTACCTCACACCCTAAAAACTCTACCAAGGCTTGGCGGCCAACTTCAAACTCTTCCTCTTGGTCATACTCAACCGCGATTTGATTGATATTCATAAGCTATAGTCCAATGCTTTTAATTTGCCCACACTCGTTCGACTTTTGACTTGTTTTAAGTTGTTTAAGCTTTAAAGTGTAGAGATCGTATCCTGAGATAGTTGTTGAATCACTCGCATCTGTTGTTGATAACGAGGATCTTTAGTTGTTATTTGATAGCCGTCTAGCAACAGCTTTGAAACGAAAGATTCTACAACCTTTTTTTCTATGTGGGAAATAGAGGGGTACGTTTTTACAAATAAGCCCATTTTTTCTGAACCCTTTGCATAAAACTCAGGGATGCGATATTCCATATCTAAGCGCTTAAAGCCTAGCTTTTTATAAAACTTCCAAAGCTTAGGATTGGCTTCTAGCCAATAGTAGGGCTTCTCTTTTGTAAGGTTAGTTTGCAAACTCTGTTCAACCATATCGCGTGCTAAACCTAAACCTTCAAAGTTTGAGGCTGTGGCAAGATAGGCGAGCAACGTTGACTCACCGTAATACTCGATTAAGGTAAAGCCTGCCCATTGTCGATTGACGGTATCAAAAATACCATTAATCGCGTTTTCACCGGAGTTGAGTGATTGCGCAATGGATGTAATTGGGGCAAGTTCTTGATAAGGAAAACGCGAATGATAGAGCGCTACCCAGGACCTGAAAAGGATATGGTTCGACTGAACCAAGTGAAGATTTTGCAGAGCCTGTAAGCGATTCTTTCTAAGAATGGTCATGGTTTCAGGCTCCAAATTAGGGATAGTTTTATTGGAAAAGCTCTGCCAGTTTTTCACCTGGATTATCAGCACGCATAAAGGCTTCGCCCACCAAGAAACTATTGACGTGATGCTGACGCATTTTGGCAACATCTTCTTTACCAAGAATACCGCTTTCGGTAATGACAATACGGTCATCCGGGATTTTATCCAGCATTTTAAGAGTAGTTTCTAAGCTTACGTCAAAGGTATGTAAATCGCGGTTATTAATGCCAATCATCGGTAATGGCAAACGCAGAGCACGCTCTAACTCTTCTTCATTATGCACCTCTACCAATACATCTAAGCCGAGTTGCATAGCCGTTTCGGTGAGTTCAAACATCTGTGCATCGCCAATAGCGGCCGCAATCAGCAAAATACAATCCGCACCAATAACACGTGCTTCATAGACTTGGTAGTCATCAACAATAAAATCTTTACGGATAATCGGTAAATCAACCGCAGCACGTACCTGCTGCAAGTACTCATTGGAGCCTTGAAAAAAATCTTTATCGGTTAACACCGATAAGCAAGCGGCACCATTGGCTTCATAACTTTTGGCGATTTCAACTGGATCAAATGGGTCACGCAATACCCCTTTGGATGGCGACGCTTTTTTGATTTCAGCTATAACCGCTGATTTTCCAGCATCTAACTTGGCTTGCAACGCATCTGCAAAACTACGCGTTGGCGAGGTCGTCATCATTAAGGCTTTTTGCTTCATCTCACGCAGAGGAATGCGATCGCACCCTTCTTGGATCTCTTCCAGTTTACGAAAAATGATTTTTTTCAAAATGGTTGGCGTACTGCTCATTTTTTTCCCTTAAAACAAATGCGACTTAATTCTTAGAATGATTGTGATTTAGTGATGAACTGATCGAGTTTTTGTCCAGCCAATCCCTCGGCAATGACCATACGTGCTTTTTCAACACCTTCTGCATAAGTCTCCGCCAGACCTGCCACATAAATAGAGGCACCGGCATTTAAACAGACAATGTCTTTTGCTGCAGAATCGGCATTGGCAAATACCGAGCGAATGATATTCAAGCTGTCTTGGGCTGAGTCTACCGCTAAATCTTCCAGACTAGCGTGATCCATATCGTGCTCAGAAGGATCAATTTCCCATTCAGTTACCTCGCCATGCTTTAATTCGGCAACATAGGTTTTGCCAGCAACACTAATTTCATCCAAGCCATCTTCAGCATGCACCACCATCACGTGCTTAGAACCCAAGCGCTGTAATACCTTGGCAAACACGGTGGTCAATGACTTGTCGTACACACCTATCACTTGATAAGGTGCGCCAGCCGGATTGGTTAATGGTCCCAACATATTAAAAATGGTGCGTACGCCCATCTCTTTACGTGGTCCAATCACATGTTTCATCGCACTATGATGTGCAGGGGCAAACATAAAACCTACACCCGTCTCATCAATACATGCGCCAACCTGTTCTGGAGAAAGCGTTAAATTCACACCCGCCGCTTCCAAAACATCGGCACTGCCTGACTTACTAGAGATAGAACGGTTACCATGCTTAGCCACCGTGCCACCCGCAGCCGCTACAACAAAAGCAGAGGCAGTGGAAATATTAAAGGTGTTTGCGCCATCACCACCAGTACCGCAAGTATCAACCAGTTTTGATTTATCACTGATATTTACCGCAGAAGCCAAACTGCGCATGACTTGAACAGCGGCGGTGATTTCATCAATCGTTTCGCCTTTCATACGTAAAGCCGTCAAAATTGCGCCTATCTGCGCCGCAGTGGCTTTACCAGACATCAACTTGTGCATGACCGATTCCATCTGATCTGCAGTCAAGTCTTGGCTATTGAGCAATTGTTCTAGAGCGTACTTTAATTCCATATCCAACTCCTACTTAGCCGCGTTTTGTTCGAGGAAGTTACGCAACATCTGATGCCCCTGATCAGTCAATATCGATTCAGGGTGGAACTGCACACCTTCAATGGCAAATTCTTTGTGGCGCACTCCCATGATTTCATCAATATTACCGTCTTCATCTTGTGTCCAAGAGGTAATTTCCAAGCAATCAGGTAGCGATTCTTGCTCAATGACCAGCGAATGATAACGCGTGGTTTGCACCGGGTTTGGCAGGTCGGCAAACATGCCGGAATCTTTGTGATAAACCGGAGAGGTTTTACCGTGCATGACTTCTTTAGCGCGAATAATCTTACCGCCAAACGCCTGACCAATACTCTGATGCCCAAGACAAACGCCCATAATGGGAATCTTACCGGCAAAGTGTTTAATCGCTTCAACCGACACACCCGCTTCGGTTGGCGTACATGGTCCTGGTGAAATCACCAAATATTCAGGATTCAGAGTCTGGATGGTTTCCAGGTCAATTTGGTCGTTACGATAGACT
>JAASTL010000185.1 GCA_021767305.1 Piscirickettsiaceae bacterium
CAAAGTGTAGGAGAAGACTGGCTTAAAGACCTTGAAGCGAGTGGTACCGAACTCATTGTGGTTGAAGGTGCAAACCACTTTTTCTCCAGTGAACATGAGTTTGATTTACAAGATCAAATCACAGAAATCCTAAATAATTATTAAGGTGCCACATCATTGGAAACACCCAAGTTTTTAATCAAATCGATTCGTTTTTACTTCACCACTTTTATAGTGTTGTTGTTAACGCTGCTCACTTTTGTTGATTTATCACTTTATAACGAAGGTCAAGAAATTCGTGAGACGGTAGAAAAACAACAGACTATTCAAGCTAAACTGGAAATAGAAAACGCCTTTGCCAATTCGCTCAATATTCTGCGACAAGAAATAAAAAACATTGCGGAGTGGGATGAGGTTCACCAACAGTTCCACGATCCTAGTTATTACTTCTTCTGGCATGATGAACGCCTTCAAGAAAGCGGTTATTACAAACCCTACTATGATGGGCTAGAGCTTTATAACATCAATAAAAAAATCCTCACCCCAGCTTCACCCGATAACCGCATTCACTATCGCCTACCAGAACGTATTACTACGCTTGAGCCGATGGTTGCCGTCAAAGCAAATCAAGAAACGCATGTTGTAATATTTGAAGAAGTTAAAGCACGTGGCACTAACGAGCTTATAGGGTACATCGGTATATCAGCAGATTTACTGCCCATGCTGCTCAGTCAAAACAGTTTTTATTCGGTTAATAAAGCCACCATTGCTTTTAATGCTAAGCAAGATTTTGCATATGTTGATATTTTAGAAAATATATCTTATGAACCACTGGAAAATCCGGTGAGTGAATATTTATGGCAATTAATTCAAGGCTTTATCATTGAGTTAATCGTGCTGATGATTATTATCAGCCTATTTTTATCGATTATTTTCAACATTACGATTTTCAAGCCGTTAGAAACCATCTCGAATTACCTTAAAAAGCTCAAAAGCAAACCTAATGAAATTCATCCTTTACCACAAGAAACCTTTTTCCTAAAAGAGTTCGAAGAGTTAAAAATCTCTTTACATGACTATCATCGTGAACTCCAACGTACTCAAGAGCAACTGGATAAACAGAACCAAACCGTTTGGGAACAGGCACGAAGAGATGGGTTGACCAATGTATTCAACCGCCGTGCTTTTGATGAAGCTTGGTCAGAAGCCTTAGACTCTTTTGAACGCTTTCAAACCCCTACTGTATTTATTCTGTTTGATTGTGACTTCTTTAAAGCACTCAATGATACCTATGGCCACGAAGTCGGTGATGAGGTTATTAAACTCACGGCCGTCACCTTGCAAAAATCTTTACCTATCGGCATTGCTTGTTATCGTATAGGTGGAGATGAGTTTGCCGTTATTGTGCAAGACTGCCAACCTGAAGTGGCGAGCAAAATTGCAAGTAACTGCTTGACCGCGCTAGAAAATGCGCCTTTTGCTATGCTCGGCATTAAAGAGACCTTAACCTTCAGTGTTGGTTTAAGTAGTGCTTCAGTTCAGAACGACAATGACATTGCGAATTTGCCAAGACAGGCCGATATGGCGATGTACAAGGCTAAACAATCAGTCCGTGAAAAAATCCAGTGTTATCACCAAAGTTTAGATGCTGAATCTTTACCGCTACTTTCCAATAATTTGGTGAACACCATTGTTGATGCCATTAATACTGGTAACAACATGGCCATGCATTACCAGCCAATTAAATCACTCACGGATCATTCTCACTACTATGAAGTCCTGATTAGAATGCAACAAGGTGAGGAGTACATTTTTCCGCGTGAGATTTTTGCAGTAGTAGATCGTCGAAGATTGGAAGTCGAACTCGATAAACAAGTTATTCAGCAAGTTCAAATTGCTTTAGGCACCGGCGCTATTCCAAGAAATTCGGGCTTATCCATCAACATCTCGGGTAAAACTTTATTACAACCGTTTTTTCCAGAATTGTTTAAAACCCTGAAAGCTTATTTAAAAGATTACAAAATTGTTCTAGAGGTTACCGAAAACAGCCTGGTAGATCACTTGGATTATGCAACAGAAGTTTTGAATAACCTGCGAGAAGATGGCTTTTTAATTGCTCTGGATGACTTTGGCAGTGGTTACTCTTCGATTCGTTATTTAGCCAATATGCCGGTAGATATTGTTAAATTTGATATGAGCATGACACGAGCGCTGCTTGCAGACGACAATAAAACCCGCAAGATTATCCACACCACAGCAAAAATGATTCTCACTTCTGGTTATGATTTAGTCATGGAAGGAATAGAAACTGGAGATATGCTCGAAGAGGTCAAACAAGCAGGAGCAACGCATGTGCAAGGTTACCTACTGGGTCGTCCTAGACCTACTCCTGAACCGCTCTAACCAATTTGAATTTTTTAGATACTAATTTTACTAATTTGAGTTCAAGCATGAAAACTACTATCGTTGGTCTAACTGGAGGCATTGGTTCAGGAAAAACCACCGTCAGCGACTATCTTAGCCAACATGGTGTTCCTATAGTTGACACCGATATAATTGCCAGAGATGTCGTGAAAAAAGGATCTCACGGTCTTCAACAGTTAGTCGCGCTGTTTGGTGAATCTTGTTTAAATGCCGATGGCACTCTAAACCGAGCCTATCTGCGAAGTAAGATTTTTGCAGAACCTAGGTTAAGAAAAAAACTCGAAGCAATTACCCACCCGCTCATTAATGCCCAAGTGCAAACTGAACTTAGCAATTTGGTTAAGCAGTCCATACCTCTCATCATTGTCGTTATTCCTCTTTTAACCGAATCTATATTGAAAGGAAAACAGTATGAATATCTTGACCAGATATGGGTTGTGGATGCTCCAGAGTCATCACAACTAGAGCGTGTGCAAAGCAGAGATGCAAATAGCAGAGAGCAGATTGAGAAAATCATGACGGCTCAGGCCAGCAGAGAACAACGTTTACAAATTGCCGATATCATTATTGAAAACAACCATAACCTGAGTGACTTATATTCTCAGTTAGATAGATTACTTGAAAATTATCTCTAAACTAGGCTCAGTTTTTAGAACAGAACTTTGAGCTTTTCGATAATGCCTTGGTTAGCGGCCGGAAACTCCAATTCAGATAAATCATCAAGATTAAACCAACGCACTTCTTGCCCCTCTTTTCCAGCAGGCTCATCTGCAAAACGTTCACTCAGATAAACATTCAGGCGCACCGCAAACTCACCGTAATCCCACGGTATTGTGACCAAATGCTGAAAATCCATCGCTACAACACCCAACTCTTCTTGCAGCTCTCTTAGAAGTGCTTGTTCGACACTTTCACCTGAATTCACCTTACCACCAGGAAACTCCCAACAGCCGGCAAAACTTTGATGTTGTTGCCTTCTGCTTAAACAGAACTGTTTTTCACCACCTGAATCGCGAACTAAAATTCCAATTGCAATCTCTTTATATTGGTTTGCCATTATTTTTCCTTAAAAACATTTATGCGTCGACTTTTACTATAACGAATGGAGCACGGCACTTTTTAGATTCAGGTAAAATAAGGCTCATTAAATTTTTATGCAAGTCGAATAGACAATAAACATCTAAAGATAAGAGAAATAACAAGATGAGCCAGTTTTGGAGTCCAATCGTTCAAACCCTGACACCCTATGTTCCTGGTGAGCA
>JAASTL010000186.1 GCA_021767305.1 Piscirickettsiaceae bacterium
ATCACCGAACAGATGGATAGCATCCAAGACTTCCAAGCTTTATTTAAAAAATTCCCTGACATCCATGAAGAGGTGAATAAAGAGAGTGATTTAGGCTGGAGAACACTGGATAGAATCCCTACAGTGATTCAAGCTGATGTTGCAAAGATGTCACCTAAAACCGCGCTCCCTCCATTAATGACCAATAATGGCTGGATGCTTCTCTATTTAGATGATGTGCGCGAAACCACGGAATCATCTGATGCAGATCGCCAGCAAGCGATTCAAACCATTCGTATGCGCAAAGCCAATGAAATGTTTGATTTATGGCTAAGACGAATGAAAGACGAAGCATTTATTCAAATTAAGTAAATGACTAAGTAGTCAACAAAATAATCGACTCAGGTTGCTGGTTAAAAGCGAAACTGTTTTTGCCTTAACCAGCCTACAAATATCATTCATTTTTAAATTTAGTTGTTGAACCCAGCTAAATCCTCAATGGAATTACCATGATCCAAAAACTCATTATTACTTCAGGTGAACCTGCCGGTATTGGTCCAGACTTAGTCGTTAAACTGGCACAACAAGATTGGCCGGTTCAATTGGTTGTCTTAGGAAACCAAGAGCTGATAACGCGCCGTGCAGAAAAACTCGGCTTGCCACTGCAAATCCACACTTATGATGCTAGCCAGCCTGCGCAACCGAGCCAAGCTGGACAAATGACCCTGGAGCATCTCGACACCGAAGCTGAAGTAGAAGATGGCATCTTAAACCCCGCCAATGCGAGTTATGTCATCACTATGTTAAAACGAGCCATTCAGGGTTGTATGCAAAATGAATTTGCCGGTATGGTGACCGGGCCTGTGCATAAAGGCGTTATTAATGAAGCCGGTTTACCTTTTACTGGCCACACAGAGTTATTGGCTGAAGATAGTGGCACCGATCAAGTCGTAATGATGTTGGCGACGCCTGGTTTAAGAGTCGCTTTAGCGACTACCCACCTACCCTTAAAAGCGGTACCCGATGCCATCACACAACCGCTCCTTACTGACGTGTTAAACATCACCCATAATACGCTCAAACAGCAATTTGGTATTGCAGAGCCTCAGATTCTCGTTGCTGGGCTTAATCCGCATGCCGGTGAAGATGGCCATATGGGACGTGAAGAAATTGATGTGATTGAGCCTGTTATGTCCGCGCTGGCAGATAAGATGGATTTGATGGGGCCTTTGCCTGCAGACACTTTGTTCACCCCAAAATATCTTGCACAAGCAGATGCAGTTTTAGCTATGTACCATGATCAAGGTCTCCCCGTGCTCAAACATATGGGCTTTGGTAATGCGGTAAATATCACGCTTGGCTTACCTTTTATAAGAACCTCGGTAGACCATGGTACGGCGTTAGATTTGGCGGGAACCGGTAAGGCGGATGCACGAAGTTTTGAATATGCGATTGAAGTTGCTTTAGAAATGGCGCAAGCTTCACACTCTGCAAATCAAGGCGTTTAACAATGGCACGTAATAAATCCAGTAAACCGAATAAATCATCTGGCCACAAACATAAAAAGCAGTTTGGGCAGAACTTTCTCAACAATGGTCGCATTATCGATCAAATCGTGGCCTCGATTCGTCCCCAAGCAGATGACCATATGGTCGAAATTGGGCCCGGAGAAGCCGCACTGACTGAACCGCTCATTAACGTTGTTAAACGACTCGATATTATTGAAATCGATAATGACTTGATCGGGCCGCTAAAAATCCGTTTTGCCAGTAAACCGGCTTTTAATCTGCATCATACCGATGCCCTCGCATTTGATTACTCGCAACTGCTCGCATTTGAACCGGAAAAACCTTTGCGTATCGTGGGTAACCTGCCCTACAACATTTCCAGCCCGCTATTGTTTCACCTGCTCAATTTTAGTGACCATATTCAAGATATGCACTTTATGCTGCAAAAAGAAGTCGTGGATAGACTAACCGCGCAACCCGGCATTAAGGCCTATGGACGCTTGAGTGTCATGATTCAGTACGCTTGCGAAACCGAATACCTTTTCACTGTGGGGCCTGAAAACTTTACTCCGCCACCTAAAGTAGATTCCGCGATTGTGCGCCTGTTGCCATACCAACAAAAACCCTTTATTGCTGATGATGAACAGGTGTTTGCGGATTTAGTCAGACAAGCTTTTTCGCAAAAACGTAAAACACTGCGAAATAACCTAAAAGGCTGGTTAACCGCAGAACAAATTGAAAGCTGTGAAATCAATCCGTCTGATCGAGCTGAAACCATTGCAGTGGCTAAATTTGTTGCGCTGGCGAACTTCTATGCTAAGCTCAGATCCGCGAATGAAACAACACCTCAAAGCTAGATTAAAAAACAGAAAGTGAGACACGGATGACCACCTATGTAATTGGCGATTTGCAAGGCTGTTATGATGAACTTCAAACACTCTTAAAAGCTATCAACTACAATCCAGAGCAAGACTATTTATGGTTTGCAGGTGATTTGGTCAACCGAGGTCCAAAGTCACTGGAATGTTTACGTTTTGTTAAAGAGCTGAATGAAGCCGGAAAGGCCGATACGGTATTAGGTAATCACGACTTTCACCTATTAGCCGCCTATTCCGGGCTGAAAAAGTTTGTCTCTAAATCCGATACCTTAAAACCAATTCTGCAAGCGGATGATGTCGATGAAATGATTGATTGGCTAAGACGTCAACCTTTAATGCATAAACACCCTATCTACTCTGCCGTCATGGTACATGCCGATATTCCACCGCAATGGACAATCAATGAAGCTAAAACTTATGCAGAAGAAGTTGAGGCACAATTGGCGCGAGATGATTGGCAGGACTATATTGTTAATCACCTGTTTGGTTCTGAACCTGATGCATGGCTCCACACCTTAACAGGCTATGATCGGCTACGTTATATTGTAAATGCTTTTGCCCGTATGCGATATTGTGATGCGCAAGGTAAGCTTGAATTCGATATTAAAACCGCACCGCAAGCACAAAATGAGAACGATGAATTTCAGCCTTGGTTTGTTTTTCCGAATCGCCGTAATAAAGACCATGAAATCTTTTTTGGACACTGGTCTACCCTTGGTGCGATAGATGCTTATCAGGTTCATGCAACCGACACAGGTTGCTTATGGGGCGGTCAGCTCAGTGCTTATGCAATTGAAAGCAAGCAACGTTTTTGCGTGGATTGCGAACAACAATGTAAACCGAAAAAGAAAAAGAATAAAGTTAAGAATTAATGGCTACCGACGAGTCTGAAACAATCGATCAAATGGATATTAAGCTTTCTCCCCCAGCGCCGGAAGAGATGCTGCAACGCTTGAACGCCGTGGATGTTCAGGCCTTTAATATGGATGATATTGCCACCGAACTAAAAGGCAATAAAATCTGGATTTCGATTCTGACTATTCCCGTAAGCGCAATCATACTGGTGACTTTTACCCTAATTGGTGCTTATATTTTTGACAGCCCAATCATTAGTTTTGTGGTGACGGCTGCGTTTTTGTTTTGGGTCAGCAAGCTCTTTGAACAACAGGAGCGCAACTTTAAGTTTCAAGCACGTAAAGAGGTGGAAAGACGCATTAAAGAAACTGAGGGCGAATTTGGTCTAGTACCGCATTTCAAACACTTTTTACCGAATAAATATCGTCACCTTTGGCAG
>JAASTL010000187.1 GCA_021767305.1 Piscirickettsiaceae bacterium
CAATATCTCTATCTTCAGTAGTCAAAACGTTATAAGTTCGGCAAGCAGCATCATTTGCCATCACCTCGAGCCCAACACCTAGGTTTGCACAATAGGCAAACACGCTTAAATCCGGAAACACTTGCTCATCTCCAGTTCCCAAAATAATAACTTCTGGATTTAGTTTGAGAATGTCATCCAGCATTTCGGTATTCAAATCAGCAATATTTACACAATTCCATTTGTCTTGATAGGTGGTTTGCGTCATATAAAAACTATTGGTAAAAGTCATATTGTTCACCTTTACGTCATTCATGCGGTAGTTTTTAACGGTATTGATATTTGAATCGCGATGCTCTGTAAATTTCATAGAAAATGTCTTTGACTGTCTTAAAAGTAAGTGTTGATTATAGCGGATTTATGTTAGTTGTTCAGAGTCGACTAGTAGAGAAGTTTGTAAAATCATAAATTGTAGGAGAGCTTTATAGATAGGTGTTTTGGAGCCTGTTTTAGGTGCTTTTTTCAATTGACGAAAAATTTACTTGCTGTATCATAATCTGTTTTATTGTTTAGCTCTGGCAAGGCTGAGTTTTTTACTCGAAAACTAAAGGTAATTAACTCAATAAATCTCGCATTTACTCTTGTTTAATTGTCCTAATCAAATTACTAGAACCGTTATAAAAGGCATACTTTCGTGGCAGACGATTTTCAAAGAATTAAAAGACTACCTCCTTATGTTTTTAATATCACCGGTGAATTAAAAGCCGAAGCCCGTCGTCGTGGCGAAGATATTATCGATTTTGGTATGGGTAACCCTGATCAAGATACGCCAAAGCATATCGTTGATAAACTTATTGAAGTTGTACAGCGTGAAGGTACTCATCGTTATTCTGTTTCTCAAGGTATACCCCGTTTACGTAAAGCGATTTGCAATTGGTATAAAGGCAAGTTTGATGTTGACTTAGACCCGGATACCGAAGCGGTTGTTACCATTGGTTCTAAAGAGGGCTTGGCGCACTTGGCTTTAGCCACCGTTGAAAAAGGCGATACCGTCTTGGTTCCTAACCCAGCTTACCCAATCCATCCTTATGGGTTTGTTATTGCTGGTGCCGATATTCGTCACGTTCGTATGACGGATGATGTGGATTTCTTTGAAGAACTCAATAAAGCCATTAAAGAGTCTTGGCCAAAACCAAAAATGTTGGTTTTGAATTTCCCTGGCAACCCAACCACGCAAACGGTTGAATTGGAATTTTTTGAAGAGGTGGTCAGCATTTGTAAAGAGCACAAAATCTGGTTGATTCATGATTTAGCTTATGCGGATATCGCTTTTGACGGCTATAAAGCGCCATCAGTCATGCAAGTTGAAGGGGCTAAGGACATTGCGGTTGAGTTCTATACCTTATCCAAAAGTTACAATATGCCTGGCTGGCGTGTTGGCTTTATGGTGGGTAACCCAGAGCTTGTCCACGCTTTAAAACGCATGAAGTCTTACCTTGATTACGGTACTTTTACTCCAATTCAGGTGGCCGCAATTACTGCTCTAGAGGGCCCTCAAGATTGCGTGCAAGAAATTTCCGATATGTATAAATCACGCCGTGATGTACTTTGCCAAGGTCTTAATGCGATTGGTTGGGAAGTAACTCCGCCTAAGGCTACCATGTTTGTTTGGGCAAAAATTCCAGAAGCTTACCGTGAGTTGGGATCTCTTGAGTTCTCTAAAAAATTGCTTCGAGATGCCAAGGTAGCCGTGGCTCCTGGTATCGGTTTTGGTGACTATGGTGATGACCATGTACGTTTCGGTCTCATTGAAAATGAGCATCGTACTCGTCAAGCGATTCGGGGTATTCGCGATATGTTCAGAAAAGATGGTTTGATTAAACAAGATTAACTGAATAATTTTGAGATAAATAAGTGATTAAATCTTAAGAGCAATTCTTAAGTGCGAACAAAATAGAATTTAGGAAATAGTGCATGAAAACAGTTAAAGTCGGTTTACTTGGTTTAGGAACAGTAGGTGGAGGTACCGTACAAATTCTGAGCCAGACTATGCCAGAGATTGAGAGAAGGCTAGGACAGAAAATCGAAGTTGCTATTATTGCCGTTCGTGATTTGAATCGCGCAAGACCAGTGGATACATCTTGTATTACCTTAACGGATAAACCTGCAGAAGTAGTCAACCACCCAGAGGTTGATATTGTTGTTGAGTTAATGGGCGGAACCACTCTAGCAAAAGAGTTACTTATTACCGCAATTGAAAATAAAAAACACATTGTCACCGCTAATAAAGCCTTAATTGCGGAACATGGCAATGAGTTATTTTCTTTAGCTCAAACAAATAATGTACAAATCAATTATGAAGCCGCAGTAGCGGGTGGTATTCCAGTAATCAAAGCTATGCGTGAAGGCTTAGCGGCGAATAAAATTGAGTGGTTAGCAGGTATTATCAATGGTACTGGTAACTATATTCTGACCGAGATGAAAAAGCCTGGCGCTAGTTTTGCAGATGTATTAAAAACAGCTCAAGAACTTGGCTATGCTGAAGCAGACCCAACTTTTGATGTGGAAGGGATAGATGCGGCACACAAGCTAACAATTTTAGCTTCCACCGCTTTTGGTATTGAATTGCAATTCAATAAAGTCTACACCGAAGGCATTAGCAAGGTTACTGCGGCGGACATCAGTTTTGCCAATCAACTAGGTTATGAAGTTAAGCATCTAGGTGTAGCCAGCAGAACTGAAAATGGTTACTCTTTACGTGTTCACCCTACCATGGTGCCTCAAGAGGTGCTAATTGCCAGCGTAAATGATGTTATGAACGCAGTCATGGTTAAAGGCGATCATGTTGGGCCAACTATGTACTTTGGTCCAGGAGCGGGAGCGGGCCCAACGGCAAGTGCAGTCGTTGCGGATATTATTGATACTATTCGCTGGCAGCATCAGCCGCAAGAAGATAGAGTACCTGCGTTAGCATTTAAGCAAGACCAGTTACAAGACGCAGAGGTGGTTTCTATTGAAGAGATCAACGCAGCGTATTATGTGCGTTGTTTTGTAGAAGATCATGCTGGAGTTTTAGCTAAAATAACTTCTGTAATGGCTGAATATGGAATTAGTTTTGAGCATGTGCATCAGGAGCCGAGCCAAACTAAACCAGAAGATGCGACTTTGGTATTTATTACCAATAAAGTAAAAGAAGCAGAATTTAATAAAGCTCTGGCGGGTTTACAGTCTATGCCAGAAGTTAATGAAGAAATTATGCGCATCCGTATAGAGTCTTTAGATTAAATACATAGCAGCTTAATGAGTCGGGTATATCCCGACTTTTTTGTTTTTAGACGTTCTCGATTAACCTTTTACAAGAGCAATACCTTATGTCAGCAATCACTTTTTGGATTCCCGGTTTAATGGATTCTCGCCGAATTGCAGAGGCAAAATCGGCTTTAGAATCACTCAGATTACCTGCTTTAGAAAGTTTGATTGCCAAGTCAGATCACTTTCCTACAAGACATAAAAGCTTTTATGAGCAGGCAAGTCACTTATTCCATCAACCTCAAACATTAGCTATTGCAGCAACCTCTGCACAAGCAGAGCTCGCAGATTTTGATGCGCAACAGTTTTGGCTGCGTGTTGATCCGGTACAAATGATTGCAGATCGTGACTCTTTAGTTTTGATACCCG
>JAASTL010000188.1 GCA_021767305.1 Piscirickettsiaceae bacterium
AAATGCACTGGATTAGTGGCGGATGGATTGAATTCGCTGTGAGTGACACCGGTGCCAGCACTCATACGTTGCACATCTCCGGCCTTAATAATCGAACCATTGCCCATAGAGTCTTTATGTTCAAGTTCACCGCTAATTACATAAGAGACAATTTCCATATTCTGATGCGGGTGCGTGGCAAACCCGCCTTCTGGTGCGACTTGGTCTTCATTAATGACACGTACACTCGCAAAACCCATATGGTTTTCATCAAAATATTCACCAAAAGAAAAACTATGACGACTTTCTAACCATGACAGATGTTGGCCGCCTATGCCGCGTTCTGAACTTGGTCTTACCGTAATCATTTTTGCCTCCTTGAATTGCTGAATTGATGCGTTGTTGAATCTAATTAGTCGGGTTTTGGGGTTTTAACATGCGTTTAAGCGTTAAATCTTTATTCATAAAGTGGTGTTTTAAAGCCGCTAAAAAGTGCACTGCAACCAACCCCATCAGCGCGTAGCCTAACCATTCATGAATCTCACCTGCGATATCCGCCTGCTCTGCAAATGGTGTCATTAAAGCAGGTACATCAAACCAGCCAAACACTGAAATAGGCGCCGATTCTGCGGTTGAAATCAAATAACCACTCACTCCCAGAGCAAACACTAATAAATACATAAAATAATGAGCTGCCTTGGCTGCTAAATTCAGCTTCGGAGAATCAAGTCCTTCTGGTTTGCTATTAAACTGGTTCCACAAAAACCGTAACAGCATGGCACTTATCACAAGCACTCCGACCGATTTGTGAATATTGGGCGCATCGTGATACCAAGTAGAGTAGTAATCCAAATCAACCATCCAAACACCTAAGGCAAACAAACTTAAAATCGAAATCGCTAAGACCCAGTGAAGGAAGATAGAAACCCAGCCATAGGTAATTTGGTTATTGGTGATTTGCATAATTATGCTCTACTGCTCTTTAAATTTAATGCTAGTTTACGACGTTAACAGTAGTCACAAAAAGAGCATAAACATTAATTTACCGTTCTATTTAAAAGAACAATAAAGTAATAATGATGAACAAATAAGAAACGTTTTAAACGAAAACGCTGGAGTGGCTAAAAAGGCAAATGCATCCTAGTTAGAAATAAGCGCAGTTAGAGAGCGTGCTTTAATAAGAGTTTTACAAAAGCAAAATCCCGTAGACCTGATTGAGGCTTACGGGATTCATCGTTTGACTTTAAAGGGAATGCGGCTTGGATAACGATTAATAATATTCGTACATCGGCGGTTCAGAGAGATTTTCAAACCAGGACTTTAAAAGACTACGTGCATTGTGATCTTGAATGGGGCGAGCGTTATCACCCATGATTTCATTCATCATCTGAATTTGTTCCGCAGACGCTTCAATTGGTGTTTTAAATACCATCCAATAAACCCCTTCACTGCAGGGTGGCGTGGTGAGTGAACCACTATATTTATAAAATTTAGTGTTGCCCGGAATGAACATCATCGGATTTAAAGAAGCGCCGCGGCGAATTTCTTGTTTATTAATTTCCTTAGGCACATTGCGTAATAAGGTTTCTAGCTCAGGGTTTTCTTCACCTTCTTGGAAAATCACCCCAATAACGGCGTAATTACCATCCCCATCGCGATGCACTAAATGAACTTCCATTGGATAGTTAAAGCCCTCTTTCATATGTTCACTTGGGGTATGAAAGTGAAACTGCATTAACTCATAACGTTTTTCTCCAAGTTTAATATAACTACCCAAAGGGTAATTGACTTGTAGGGTGTGACCGTTATTAATCACTTTTAAAGGCACATCTTTGTAGTAGATTTGCAGTTCCGGCAACCCCACACTGCCTAAAGCATGATTATCTCTGAGGTCAATCGGAGATTGGTTTTTACCAATTTTACATTGAATATTTTCTGGCGAAAGATCACCCCAGTGTTTTGGACCTTCTTTTCCAGCGTAGCCCCAAATTGCATGATGTTCGCCCTGCTCTTGAGTTTTTGTTGACTGATGATCGGCTTCGGCATGTGCCATTTCAGCAGAGCTATGATTCATCTCTTGGGGTGTTGTATTGCTTGTTTTAGCTGTTGTGGGCTGAGTAGGTCTTTTTACCATGTTAGATTTAGAAGTATTTGGTGTACCACCAGTGGCTTCTGAACCTAAATCCACCAGAGGTTTGTCAGCCTTGGTAAGCTGAGGAGTTGGCGGAGTTGGCGAAGTCTCGGCCAATAAGCTATTTGGCAAAATCAACGAACCAGACAGTAGAAAAGTTAGCAATGTTGTGCGGTACATTAAACCACTCCAAAAACAGAAAATTGACAATTATTTGGAGTATTAGCAAGTAGCCTGCCAGCTATTTTGTCGACTATTTATTTGACAGGTTTTAAGGTCTTGTTTGGAAGGTACAACGCGACCTAATAATGGTTGAAGAACCCGCCGCGCTCGTTAAGAATGGAGCAGAACTTTATTTGGTTTTTTATTAAGTTTTTAATTGGCTTTTAATTAACTTTTATTTGCATAATAACCGACCGTAATCAGGCTTTGTAGGTTTACTAAGCTTAATTAAGTTTTGCGTTCAACTCTTCTTGAAAGAGCTCAAGTTCAGATTTATGAATGGCAAACACCCCCTCTCCACCATGTTCAAACTCAAACCAATAAAGTGGTAGCTCTGGATATTCTTGCTCAACAAAATATTGAGATACCCCGACCTCAACAATTAAAACACCGTCTTCTTTTAGATATTTTGGCGCTTCAGCTAAAATTCTACGAACCAAATCCAAGCCGTCACTGCCCGCAGCCAACCCGAGTTCGGGTTCCTGTTTAAACTCTTCCGGCAGAGCATTCATTTCGATTTCATCAACATAAGGCGGATTAGAAACAATCAAGTCATATTGTCTGCCTTCTAGCGCATCGTATAGATTTGACTCAATCGCTTCGGCAGCGTCTTCCAACTGGTAAAGTTCAATATTTTGTTGAGCTACAGCGAGCGCCTCTGGAGAAATATCGACTAAATCAACATGGGCGTGTGGAAAGGCTTGTAAAGAGGCAATCCCAATACAGCCACTACCGGTACATAGATCTAAAACATCCGTGACATTATCTGCCTCTACCCAAGGCGCGAAGCGGTTCATAATCAACTCAGCGATAGGTGAACGCGGCACCAAGGTGTTTTCGTTAACAATAAAACGTAAGCCCGCAAACCAAGCTTCTCCCGTCAAATAGGCAGCAGGTTTACGGGTTTCAATGCGACGTTGAAACAGTTCGGTCACCAGATGTTTTTCATGGTTGGTCAAGCGTGCAGACCAATAGTTATCTGGCACTTCAAGCGGCATTTTCAGTGCAAAAAACACCAACACTTTAGCCTCATCAAAGGCGTTATCGGTGCCATGACCAAAATACAGGTCGGCCTGTTTAAAGAGAGTGCCACCCCAACGCACAAAATCGGTAACCGTCTCTAGGCCTTCGTATTGGTAATTAATATTGGTCATGCATTTTTCCTAGCGTGTTTTGGACGAAAGCCTTTAACAAACTCATCATTAGTTTCCAAATAAGGACCTTCAATTAAATCTATACAGTAAGGCACCGCTGGGAATACGGCTTCCAAGCATT
>JAASTL010000189.1 GCA_021767305.1 Piscirickettsiaceae bacterium
ATGAAGAAGGTAATCGTTGGCGCGAATTCACGCCAGATAAACATCCAACCTTTTGGGTCAAGAAAGACAACGGCTGGTATCTACGCTGCATGACGGAAGAGATCCCTATGCCTTGGAACTGGCCAGCTGAAGTCAATCAACTTGAAGCCGCCGCTTTCTGCAATTGGAAAGCTAAACAAACTGGCAAACCGGTGCGCCTGCCTTCAGAAGATGAATACTACCGACTACGCGAACACAGCAAGGCATTGGATAACTTAGATAAATTTAATTTGAACCTGCAAAAATTTGCCTCTTCTACCCCAGTTGACCAAGCGGCCACTGGTGATTTCTATGATGTCATGGGCAATGTCTGGCAATGGACTATGACCCCAATCTACCCATTTGAAGGTTTTAAAGTTCATCCGTTGTACGATGATTTCACCATGCCGACCTATGACAATAAACATAATATTATTGCGGGCGGCAGCTGGATTTCTACCGGTAATGAAATCAATGGTCAGTCTCGTTATGCTTTTAGACGTCATTTTTTCCAACACGCCGGTTTCCGTTATATTGAATCCGACGCCCAAGTAAAAACCGAGTTTACCACCTACGAAACCGATACCGCCGTCGCTCAATACTGCGAATTCCATTATGGTGACGAATACTTTGGAGTAGAAAATTTTGCCAAAGCTTATGCTAATAAAGCTATCGAGATTGCTAAAGCGGATAAAGACTTAAGTAGCAAAGACAAACTCTCAGTGTTAGAAGTTGGGTGTTCAGTGGGTCGTGCCAGCTTTGAACTCGCCAAACACTTTGATGATGTCACTGGCTTGGATTTCTCTGCACGCTTTATTCAGATTGCCAACCAGTTACAGACCAATGGTGAGATTCGCTATACCATTCCGAATGAAGGCGAAATCATGGACTTTAAATCACAAACCTTAAGTGATTTAAATTTAGCGCAATACGCGCATAAATGTCTGTTTATGCAACAAGATGCCTGTAACCTCAAGCCACGTTTTAGTGGTTACGATATGGTTGTCGCTGCTAACCTCATTGATCGCTTATATGAACCTGCGAAATTCTTAAAAGAGATTGGGGCGCGTATTAATGAAAATGGACTACTGATGATTGCTTCTCCATACACTTGGTTAGAAGAGTACACAGAAAAAGAGCATTGGTTAGGTGGCTATAAAGATGAAAAAACCGGCGAGAACGTCACCACTTTAGAAGGCTTGCAAGTCATTTTAGGCAGTGAATTTGAATTGATAGCACAGCCCGAGGCCATTCCGTTTGTGATTCGTGAAACTAGCCGTAAATTCCAGCACACCTTGTCCGAAGTCACAATATGGAAAAAAATTACATAAATTGATTTTTTAACCATAAAAGGGTGTAAACTAAGCACCCTATGAGAAACAACTATGCAAAAATCAGCGCCAGATATGTTTAATCTGAATCAACCACTATCCAGGCTGGGCACCCACTCTGAAAAATATGATTTAAGAGATAAACTATTTGGCACCGATGATGTTTTACCCATGTGGGTTGCCGACATGGATCTACCCACCCCACCATTTATTCTCAATGCGCTTAAATCACGCTTAAATCACCCTATCTTAGGTTATACCCTCTCTTCCGATGCGCTTTATCAAGCTATTATTGATTGGCAAGCGCAGCATGACTACAAGGTCAAAAAATCAGAGATTATCTTTACCCATAATGTTGCCAATGGTTTCTATATGGCTGTTCAAGCCTTTACTGGAAACAATGATGGCATTCTTGTTCAGCCACCTATTTACCCCCCATTTTTAAATGCCCCTGAACAAAATCAACGCAAAACCGTTGAAGCGCCTTTGAGCTTAATTGAAGGTCGTTATGAAATTGATTTTGCAGAGTTTGAAAACCAAATCATCGAAAACCAAATCAAACTATTTCTATTTTGTAACCCACAAAACCCATCAGGACGCGTGTGGTTACCAAACGAATTAGAAAAAATTATAGAGATTTGTCATCGACATAATGTCATTATCGTCTCTGATGAAATTCATTCTGATTTGGTCTACCTTCCGCTTAAACACACACCTTTAGCCAGCCTTTCTGATCAGGCCAGAGAGATTACCGTAACGCTAAGCTCACCCGGTAAAACTTTTAATTTAGGTGGATTGCAGATTGGCTATGCCATTATTCATAACTCAGAGTTGAAACAGCGCTACTTAAATATTTGCCAAGCCAATCACATAGACGGCCTCAACCTGTTCGCACACACTGCATTAATTGCGGCCTATAGCACCCAAGGCAAAGAGTGGCGCAATCAACTCTTGACCCATTTCAGCGAAAACATACGTCTGTTAGAGAGATTTCTAAGCCAGGAATTTCCTGCTATAAAAATGATGCAACCGGAGGCTTCATATTTGGTTTGGCTGGACTTTAGTGCCCTGTTCAACTCACAAGCAGAACTAAAAGAGTGGCTTATAAAGCAAGCAAAACTTGGACTTAATGATGGACAATCATTCGGTGGTAAAAGTCATGCGGGTGATGGCTTTATGCGCATAAATCTTGCCGTACCGCAAAAAACCTTAGAGGAGGCTATGCAGCAACTGAAGCATGCAAAAAGTTCATTAAGTTAATAAGACGACTGATTATGTGGATAAACAAAGAAATACAGTGCCCCTATTGTTGGGAGACAATTGAGATTTTGGTTGATCCAGGCGAACCTGAGCAGGATTATATTGAGGACTGCTCGGTTTGCTGTCGACCAATTCATTTTAAAATCAGCCAAGAATTCGATGGCGAATTTTATGTGCAAGCTCTTCATGAAGAAGAGCTATAGCAAAAGTTCAATCTGCCATTATTTAGGCTGATCAAGCGCGCCTAAACGTGCGGTTTTGTATTCACCAGTCTCAGTATTTAAGTCATAGATATTAAAATTGGTATCGATATCGAAACCTTTCAACCTGGTTGCATAGTTGGTAGACAGGCTACCTTCTGGCGAATGCACGCGGTGAAACACATGTTCTGGCCAGCCTAGAATGGCACTGCCATCATAGATCTTTTGGCTATTGTGATAGATGGCTTCAGGAGTCACTTCAAAGTTTTCTACCTGGCCATGTTTGACCGAATAAAGCTGAACTAAGCGACGACCTTGATGCACCACAAGCTTATCTTCTTGGTCGGTATGCATATACCAGTACCAAGTATCATCGCCTTCAATCAGTGGGCTTTTACCGCCTGCCTCATGCATAACAAGGTCAATACCGGATAAATCATCAACAACCCCTTCAATGGCGAAGAAATTGACTTTAGGCGTAGTTCTTAAAGTTTTTAGCGGCAAGATAAAACATAAATCCGCTATGTAATTGGTTTTTTTCCCAATCTCAAAAGATGACATCTTCTTTTATTTCCTTTTGAAGATATGTTAATTATTCAGAGTCGACTTATTAATCTCAACTACGCCGTTGCAGTTGGCTCAAAATTATATTTAGAGAGCCTTGGATGAGTGGGGCGCTAGCTAGAAATGAGATAAAATTTGTCTGAAAAAGGCAAGAATCGCAGCTAATAGCTGGCTATTAGCAAGATTTTTAACGCATTTCAGGCGAATTTGAGCCACTTTATAGCAGTG
>JAASTL010000190.1 GCA_021767305.1 Piscirickettsiaceae bacterium
ATCGAACGTGCTACTGCACCTTTATCATCGATTTCATCCACCAGCACTTTCATCTTCTTGCCGACTTTAGCCTGCATTTTTTCCGCACTGATCTTTTGTTGCAGCTCCATGAAACGTTCATAGCGGTCTTGCTTGATGTCATCCGGAACTTGCTCGGCAATCTCATTGGCCTTGGCACCCTCTACCGGTGAATACTGGAAACAACCGACCCGATCCAACTGCGCTTCTTGAATGAAATCGAGTAGGTCTTGGAATTCCTCTTCGGTTTCACCTGGGAAGCCAACGATAAAGGTAGAACGAATGGTTAAATCAGGCACTTGTTCACGCCATTTTTTGATACGTTCCAAGGTCTTTTCGACATTTCCTGGGCGTTTCATTGCTCTTAATACACGCGGATTCGCGTGCTGTAGCGGCATATCCAGATAGGGCAAAATTTTGCCTTGCGCCATTAATGGAATCACTTCTTCGACATTTGGATATGGATAAACATAATGCAAACGCACCCAAAACTCATCCACGCCCCCCATTTCACCAAGCGCTTCACACAAGCCCACCATCGAGGTTTTGGTTGGACGACCTTCAGCAAAATCGGTTTTGTATTTAACATCCACACCATAGGCGGCGGTATCTTGAGATACCACTAACAGCTCTTTAACGCCTGCTTCTTTAAGACGTTTAGCTTCGGCAATGACATCGGCCACCGGACGACTCACCAAATCGCCACGCATAGAAGGAATAATGCAGAAGGTACAACGGTGATTGCAACCTTCGGATATTTTCAAATAGGCATAATGTTTGGGTGTGAGTTTAATGCCTTGTGGCGGCACCAAATCTACAAAGGGATTATGTTTAGGCGGCTCAACCACATTATGCACGGCGGAGACCACTTCTTCATAAGCGGCAGGCCCTGAAACCGCCAGCACTTTGGGATGGACTTCGGTAATTTGGTCTTCTCTCGCACCCAAACATCCGGTAACAATGACCTTGCCGTTTTCTTCCAGCGCTTCACCAATCGTGTCTAGAGACTCTTGAACTGCACTGTCAATAAAGCCACAGGTATTTACAATCACCGCATCGGCAGCTTCATAACTATTGGTGAGCTGATAACCTTCAGTTCGCAGCTGAGTAAGAATACGCTCGGTATCAACCGTTGCCTTAGGACAACCAAGGCTGATAACACCGACGGTAGGTTGTTTGTAACCGGGATTAGACATGACAAAAACTCCAAAAAATAGTGAGTGCTATTTTAACTTAAGGGCTTACTTAAAGCACCCTACTATTTAAAAGAGTATTTAAAAGAGCTTGCAGCCAAATTTAGCGGATGATTCAAAGGTTGATTACATAAGAGTGATCACTTAGGGCGATTGCTAAGATGATATTCAACTAGATTTGAGTAGTAGTGAACTTACCTAATTTAATCAGTTCAAATCAAAACCGATATCCATACTAACAATATGCTCCACTGAATCAAATGGAGTCTTTTTTGGCTGGCTTAGGTTATGGGCACAATAATCCTGTGCATCGCAAAATGCACATTTATTCGGTTTACAAGAGTCCAGACAAAGTTTTTTCAACTCCAATTTACTGGTTTCATCAAGGCAGCGAACATCACTTGGTGTCAGTACACCTTGTTCAATTAACTTGGCCATCATAGGTAAACTCATTTCAATTTTCATAACGACTCTGCCCCCTTTCAAAATTCCAAATTTAAGCGTTTATGCTAATCGCAACTATAAACATTCTTAAAAAGAACTGTAAATAGCAATTATTATCATTTACAATTCAATTATAAACAGATAGACTTATTTGTAAACCGGTGATCAAAAAAATTAATTATCCGGCATTAATTCACATTCATACAAAGAATAAATTGGAGAGTTTGAAACTATGGCTACAAAGATTACTCACCCTTTTAAATTAGGCTTATTGTTCTTAGCCTCTACGTTCATTATGCCTATGCACAGCGCAATGGCAGAAGAGGTTAATGTCTACTCGGCACGTAAAACCCAGTTAATCAAACCATTATTGGATGAATTCACGAAACAAAGTGGTATTGAAGTGAATTTATTGACCAGTAAAGCGGACGCTTTATTGAAAAAACTTGAATCCGAAGGTATGAACTCTCCTGCTGATATTTTAATTACCACTGATGCCGGCCGTCTAAATCGAGCTAAAGAAGCTGGCGTATTGCAAGCTGCAATTGATCAAGCTGCTTTACAGCTGGTTCCGCAAAGTTTGCAAGACAGCCAAGGGGAATGGCTTGGATTAACAACACGTGCTCGTGTTATTGCCTATGCTAAAGACCGAGTTAAACCAGAAGAGTTATCAACCTATGAAGCGCTTACCGATGCTAAGTGGAAAAACCGCATCTGTATTCGCTCTTCCAATAATATCTATAACCAATCTTTGGTCGCCTCTATGATTGCCAACCAAGGTGAACAGAAAACGCAGCAGTGGGCAGATGCCTTTGTAAAAAACTTTGCCCGTAAACCACAAGGTGGCGATCGCGATCAAGTTAAGGCCGTTGCCGCCGGTCAATGCGATATTGCTATCGTAAACACCTATTACCTTGGACAAATGATCAACGGTAAAGATGAAGCACAGAAACAAGCGGCTGATAAAGTGGCGGTGTTTTGGCCAAATCAAAATGACCGCGGTACTCATATCAATGTAAGCGGAATTGCCATTACCAAATCTGCAAAAAACATTGATAATGCCAATAAATTGATTCAATTCCTATTATCAAAACCTGCACAGCAATGGTACGCTGAAGCGAATAATGAGTATCCAGTGATTGCAGGCGTTGCTGCGAGTGAAACGTTACAGTCTTGGGGTGAATTCAACAGCGATAGCTTGAATCTTTCCCAACTTGGAGAGTTGAACCCAGCTGCAGTAAAAATCATGGACCGCGCGGGTTGGCGTTAAATTTTGTAATATGTTGAGTAATTTTATATTGAGTAACTTAATTAACCTAACTACATTTATGAAAAGATTAACAACTAAAGATGCCATCTAGATACTGGCTTATCATCACCATTCTTATTGCCCTCTTGATGACCACACCCATTTGGGTGTTGGTCAGTTTTTTGTTTGAGCCGGGCAATGAAAATTGGCAACACCTAACCGACACCTTACTTCCAGAGTACATTAGCAACTCTATTTGGCTAATGCTTGGGGTAAGCTTCGGCACCTTGCTGCTTGGCGTTCCGTCAGCATGGTTAATTAGTCATTACCGTTTTATCGGCAGCCGCTGGTTACAATGGGCTTTGCTATTACCATTAGCTATGCCGGCTTATATCAGCGCTTATACCTTTACTGGCTTACTCGGTTTTGAGGGTCCTGTACAAAGTTATTTACGAGATTTATATGGTATGCAAGTTTCCTCATGGTTCCCAGAAATTCGCTCTCTGGGTGGAGCCATGCTGCTATTTTCTCTAGTCCTCTACCCTTATGTTTACTTATTAAGCCGCAGTGGCTTCAGCTCACAAAGCCAACACGCTCTTGAGGTCAGTCGCACTCTGGGCGCAGGTCCTTTGCAAAGCTTTTTTAGTATTGCCCTACCGATGGCAAGACCGGCGATTATCGCTG
>JAASTL010000191.1 GCA_021767305.1 Piscirickettsiaceae bacterium
CTCAAGCCAAACATTACTGGAACTTTCACAAGAAGCCTTGGCGATTATGTCTTGGACGGTTGACCAGCTTGGCGACAAGTTTGCCATTGCCGGCTTTAGTTCCGATACTCGCCATGAAGTGCGTTATCAACACATTAAAGGTTATTCTGAAAGCTATACCGATACCGTGAAAGCGCGTATTGCGGCTATGGAAGCCTCTTATTCGACTCGTATGAGTGCGGCAATGCGCCATGCGGCTCACTATCTTGAAAACCAAGATGCCGAGAAAAAGCTAATGCTGATTCTTACCGATGGTGAGCCCGCAGACATAGATTCTAAAGATCCGCAAACACTGATTTATGACACTCATAAAGCGGTTGAAGAGCTACAGAGTAAAGGAATATACAGCTACTGCATAACCCTAGACCCTAATGCCGATGACTATGTAGAAACCATTTTTGAAAATCACTATACCGTAATCGATAAGGTAGAAAAACTACCCGAATTACTGCCTGAAGTGTTTATTAAGCTAACCAACTGAGTTAACCATTATGCAAACTGAAATTTCGGTACGACTTTGCTACGATTTTCGTGGTGAGACCTACACTTACAACGCAGATATACCTCTGCCGTTGTATATTGAAAATATCGAAGCGTTTTATCGTTCTATCCCGCAAACCATTGCCGACAAAAACAAACTCGATACCTTTACTTATCAATACGAACTCATGGAAACCAGTCCAATTGAAGTCATTGCGGTGAAATCACGTATTGAAAAAGCACTGCCTAAGCTACCTGTTTTGTTGGAAGATTTTTTAGAACATTACACCAAAGTTAGTTCTGAAACCTACCTACAGATGATTGCTGAAGAGTATGGGTTAGATTTAAACGCTAATCCGCGCCTTGCCAAAGCGCTTAAAGCCGCTTATACCTTAGGTAAAGAGCAGAAAATTCCAAACAAAAAACTCTCTGCCAGCGACTGGATGAAACACTGCTTTACCTGATTTATTTCCAGCTCGACCGTTTTACCAGTAAAATGCTTTCACTCAATCTTTCAAGAGACGCATTGCATGCTAAACATTACTTTCAATCAAATACGCCTATTTGAAACGGTCGCCCGCCATAAAAGCTTTACTCAAGCCGCTAAAGAACTCGGAATATCGCAACCTGCAGTCTCCAGCCAGCTGAAAAAGTTGGCGGAATCCATTGGCGACCCTTTGATTGAAGTCGTCGGACGCAAAGTCTATCTGACCCCGGTTGGTGAAACCACTTATCAGCAATTTCAAACCTTGCTAGAAGATTTTGACGGCTTTGCAGCCAGTTTAAAATCTACCCAGGAAGATGGCATTGAAGGCGAACTGGATATTGTAGGGGTAGCCGCGAGTAAATATATTCTGCCTTTCATGCTGGCAGAGTTCTTAAAAGAAAACCCTAAAATCAAACCTAAACTGCATATCACCAGTATTAGTAATACCATTGAAAGCATCAAAGAAAACCGTCATGAACTAGCGATTACCGGGCGCTTTTTTAAAAATACCGGAGCGAATTACGAAGCCTTTACCAAACAATCTCTGTCTTTTGTGGTGGCATCAAATCATCGTTTAAGCAGCCATACCAATATTGCTTTAAAAGCTTTGTTAAAACAAAAGCTTATTCTGCCGCACCCAGAAACCATTGTGCGCCAGTCCGTCGAGCAGATGTTTAACAATGAAGGCCTGGCTTTAGCACCTTATATGGAATTTGAAAGCTATGAACTCATTAAACAATCAGTCATTGCCGGGCTGGGTGTTGGGCTGCTGCCAGCAGATGCTTTCCGCTTAGAAGAACACACGGGTTATTTAAAAAGACTAGATGTAACTGGTTTTCCGGTGAATGAAAACTGGTATTACGCTTTTAACGGTGACAAAAAAGATTTGTCTCCTGCCGCTCTAGCGTTTATTGAATTTCTGCACCGCTATCCGATTGAAACCCTGATGAAGCAAATCTACAGCAATAGCAGTAACTAAAATTTCTAACTAATCAGTGCGATTCAATTGGCTTGGCGGTTTGATTGATTCTAAGTACCAAAGCGCCTGCTAAGAAAATCATCGCTGCCGAAGCCATTAAACAGGCTTCGAGCCCTGCAGTTTGATAGATATAACCAGATAAAACCGTCCCCGCTAACCTTCCCCCTGCATTGGCCATATAGTAAAACCCAACCTGTTTAGAGGTGCCGTCACTGTCTGAATATGAGACGATGAGATAGGAGTGTACCGCTGAATTTAAGGCAAACAAAACCCCAAAAATAGACAAGCCGATAATCACAACCCATTCTGGGTTCAACTCCAATGAATAGCTAATGAAATAGGCCATTAATAGGGGAACCGCACCTAAAACCGAAGCTAACCAAAAGGCGGAACGATTGGTTGGATTTTGCTTGTTACCGATAATTTTTGGCGAGGCTGCTTGTACAAAACCATAGCCGATAATCCACAACGCCATAAAGCTACCAATTTGCAAATGTGACCAACCCAAGACACTCGCCGCAAACACTGGAAGCGCCACCACAAACCAAACATCGCGCGCGCCAAACAGAAAGAAACGCGCGGCCGACAACCAATTAACTGCTTGAGAATGGGAAAACATTTGCGCAAACTTAGGTTTATTTGTCGACTTACCTAAAGATCCATCCAGTTTAAGTATTGAAATAATAAGAGCAATCGATAACATCGCCGCCATAATCCACATGGCATTGGCAAAACCAAATAACTCCAATAACAGCGCACCCATAAAGAAACCCACGCCCTTAAGCGCATTTTTAGAACCGGTTAAGGCCGCCACCCAACGATAGAGTTTGCCATCCCCGTCACTGGCTAGGGCTTTTACCGAACTCTTAGCACTCATTTTATTGAGGTCTTTAGCAATACCCGACAGGGCTTGCGCCACCATGACATAGAGCACACTCAACCATTCACTTGGAACCGTGAGCATAACCAGCGCTAGAATTTGAATCGAAAGCCCAATATTCATAGTGACATTCAAACCGGATCTGGCTCCGAGCCAGCCACCAAATAAATTAGTGACAATGCCGAAAAACTCATAAAACAAGAACAACATCGCCAACTCTAAAGGGCTATAACCTAATTGATAGAAATACAGCAGGACCAGCATTCTTAAGGCACCGTCCGTTAAGGTAAATGCCCAATAATTAGCAGTGACAATGGCGTATTGTTTTGTTGGATTCATGCTATTTCCTACAGAGTTTCTCTTTATTGAATGGCTTGATTTGCCTGCCCTACTTTCATTGCAAGCTCCATCATGCGTTGCATATAACCAATCTCATTGTCATACCAAGCTAACACTTTGACATGAGTGTCATTAATCACACGAGTCGACTGCGCATCAATTACCGAAGAACAAGTTTCGCCTTCGTAGTCCACCGAAACGAGAGGCAGTTCTTCATAACCTAAAATGTCTTTTAAATAGCTTTCTGAGGCTTCTTTAAATAGACCATTAACTTCCTCTACCGAAGTCGGTCTTTGCATCTCCATCACCAAATCAGTTAGTGAG
>JAASTL010000192.1 GCA_021767305.1 Piscirickettsiaceae bacterium
AGGTCCTGAAGCGCTTCAATTTACTGCAAAAGAGCTTTTAAAGGCACAACCTTAATTCATTCCGTCTTGCTCAACGTTGCTATCAAAAGCAAGACGAATCTACTGAATGTTTATTTCTCTTTTGTTGCTTGATTGTCTTGGCTAGCAGATATAGTAGATTCCTTTTCATCAGACTCTATCGTATTTTCTTCTATGCACGTCTCTGAGCTAGAGCTAGTTTTATCTGAATGGTTTGCTTGGCTGGGATTATCAAAATCATCATCGTCCATTAAAATGCGATTCGCCTGACCATCCATATCATCAAAATAGCCCTTTTTCGCCATCCAAATAAACACCACCACGACCAAAAACCCAAAGATCAACATCATTGGTATCAGTCCGTAAATAACATCCATAGCAAATGTATCCTATATTTAGTCGATTCTTAAAAGGTGACTGTCTATTTTTGACTTTCTATTTCTTATTAAAAAAGCTACGTATACGAGCAGCATTACCAATCACCACCAAACTACTGAGTGGCATCGTAATAGCCGCAATCAATGGTGTTAAAGCACCAGACATGGCCAATGGCACCATAATAATATTGTAGGTAATTGAGCTGGCAATATTCTGTTTAATCGTTTTGAGGGTACGTGCCGATAACTCAATAGCGGTATCAACCGCAATGATTTGGTTATTCATCAATACGATATCGGCACTATCCATGGAAACATCGGTACCCGAACCCAAGGCAATCCCAACATCAGCACGCACCAATGCTGGCGCATCATTCACACCATCGCCCACCATGGCAACCGTCTGCCCTTCTGCCTGAAGTTGACGAATGACCGCATTTTTATCTTCTGGCAAGACTTCAGCAATGACATTCATACCACCTAATTGTTTGGCAACATTTTCTGCAACTGAATTTAAGTCACCACTTAATAAAGTAACCTGCTTACCTTTGGCTTTTAATCGTTTGATTAATTCTATAGCTTCAGGACGAATTTCATCCTCTAAATAGAGCACCGCTTGAACTTGATTGTTTTTAGCCACCCAGACGGCCGTTTGAGCCTGCTCTGCTCTGTGTTTGGATTTAGTAATCAGATCCTCAGGCAGGCTGATTTGAAGTGATTCAAGCCAGCTAGCTGTTCCAATATGAAAATGGTCTGCATTGATATTGGCACATACACCTTTACCAGCAAAAACCTTGAAATTATCCACGGTTTGCCAGCTGTTATGTCCATAATCAAAACGCGCTTTAATGGACTCAGTAATGGCAACACCCAAACTATGCTCGGATAGATTCTCAATCGAAGCCACGGCATTTAAGAGGCTTTCCGTCGCTACTGAATCGGTTGCATTTATTAGCCCAGCATATTCTTCTGCCACCAATTTCATCTGCCCTTTCGTCAAGGTACCGGTTTTATCAAATACAAAGTGCTCGATGGAATGCAAGGTTTCCAGTACCGTACCATTCTTAACTAAGATGCCATTACGAGCCGAAACACCAGAGGCCACTGCAATCGCCATTGGCGTAGCTAGACCAAATGCACAAGGACAGGTAATAATCAGCACCGCAGTTGCTGTAATGACGGCAAATTCGACATTGGCATTGAAAAACCAATATACAAAACTCGCTAACGCCAAAGTAATCGTGACCGAAACAAACCACGGCATAATTTTGTCTGCGGTACATTGAATCGGGGCTTTTGAACCTTGTGCCTCTTCGACCATGTGGACAATTTTACCAAGCTGGGTATCCTGCAGAATTTTCTCAACCTTAATCGTCAAGTGACCATCTATATTCAATGTTCCAGCATTAACCGGCAAGCTTTCAGTCTTGAGGATTTCTCTAGACTCTCCGCTCAACATAGACTCGTTAACCATACTTTGGCCAGTAACCACGATGCCATCAACGGGCATTTTCTCGCCAGGTTTTACGGTGATTAAATCTTCTTTTAGGAGTGATCTAACCGGAACGACCTTTTCCCCCTCATCGGTTTGTTTACGCGCTACTTTGGGTTGCAGGTCCATTAGACGCCGCGAGGCATCTATGGCTTTGTTTTTGGATATCGCTTCCAGATAACGCCCGATTAAGAGCAAGAACATAAAATCAATCAAGGTATCGAAATAGACTTCACCACTGTGACCTGGGTGCACCGTCACCCAAATGGAATAGAAATAAGTAGTTAACATACCCAGTGAGATGGATACATCCATCCCTACGCTTCGTGATTTAAGCGAGGTCCACGCGCCTTTAAAGAAAGGTTGCCCGGAATAACCGAGCGCCATGGTGGCAATAATAAATTGAATCCAGTGAAAGTAGTTACGATACTCCTGATCATCAGCCGCACCAGTGTATAGCGCGACTGAAAACCACATGGCATTCATCATGGCAAAGCCAGCAAAGCCTAAACGATATAGAAGATCACGGTTCGCTTTACGGGTTGCCTCTTCACTGGCAGAGGAGTCGTAAGGTGTTGCATCATAGCCAATTGCGTTGAGTTTACGGATAATATCGGAAAGCTTGATTTTGCTGTTATCCCAGCGCAACTTAATCTGTTTATTGGTGAAATTAACACGCCCAAGCAGAACGCCATCCATTTTTGCCAAGGTATGCTCAATCAACCAGACACAGGCGGCACAATGAATCGCCTCAGACATCAAGGTGATTTCTCTGCGGTCACTTAAATCGGCAACAAATTGCGATTGAACCTCATCATAATCATAAAGCTCAACATCTTTATTAGGTGGAGGTGGAGGACTTAAAAGCTCACCGTCAGGCGTTCTTTTATAGAAACTTTCCATACCGGCTTCATGAATCACTTCACAAACCGATGCGCAGCCATGACAACAGAACTTCTGTTCTTTACCTTGAATCGGACGTAAGACTAAATCGGCAGCCGGAATCGCTTGCCCGCAGTGATAACAAGTTTCAGCCATTTTATTCTGGATCTTGAACCATAATTGAACGGCCTAGATTAATGCGGATATCACCTTTGGTCACTTCCATAATCAAGTCCCATTTACCTTTTTTAGGTAGCTGAACCTGCTGCTCATATTCTCCAGTTTTACCGGTTGCAATCATTTCAATATTGCCGTCGAGATTTCTATCTGATGGGCGGTAGTAATACAAAATTGCGGTTTCCACATCAAGCGGGTTGTTTTCTTTATCTAAGACTTGAAGCTTTACTTTTTCAGTTTTACCCTCTGATAACACAGGCATCTCGACATTTAGCTGCCAGCCAATTTTTTCCATTCTTTTTTGTTCCGCAAGAATGACATCCATACGCTTACCCTGCTCATAATAATCATCTATTACGAGACCTGGATTAGTCACAATTGCCATACTTACCATAAAGAAGTTTACTGCTAAAACAACAATAAGAATCACCATCCACGCAATGACAAACGGGTTTTTCCAAACCACACTCCAATCACGATTATCTTGCTTTGTTTCTGTCATGGTATTCTCCAGTTTAAAACCAAAAAGCCCTACCTAGGCTTGACC
>JAASTL010000193.1 GCA_021767305.1 Piscirickettsiaceae bacterium
AAGATTTGATCTGCGGTCATGGCATCCTTGATAGTGACTTGCAACAGTCGACGCGCCTCTGCATTCATGGTGGTCTCCCAGAGTTGCTCTGGATTCATTTCCCCCAAACCTTTGTAGCGCTGAATGTTCTGACCACGACGTGCTTCATTGAAAAGCCAATCAATCGCCGCTTCAAATGTGCTCACTTCTTGAGTTTTCTCACCACGTTGAATATAAGCACTTGCAGTCAATAAGCCTTGCAATGACTTACCTAAATCTACAATCTGTGCGTAATCTTTAGATGCAAAGAATTCGGCATCAAAGATTTGTGAACTTAGGGTTCCATGCTCTCGCTGTTGTAGACGAATCTGGAACTTAGCGTCGCTATCAATATCGCTCGCCGGTTCAACGTTGATTTGATAATCCACTTTATGGATTTCACCATTGGCTTTCATTGGCGGTAGAATTTGTGCAATCCACTCCTCCACTTTTGCCGAGTCATTCAGCATGTCGATTGTTACTTCTGGGTGATCAATCAACATATTCAAAAAGACTTCGTTGTAACGTCGAGCTAGACGATCAATGGTGTGCTTGGTTTTGAAGTAGTCTTTCGCTAGGTTCTCTAAACCAACACCGCTGATAGCCGGAGCGTCTTTAGCCGTGAATAATGATGCGTTGTCAATCGCTGTTTGCAATAAATATTGCTCTAACTCTGAATCGTCTTTCAGGTAAGTTTCTTGTTTACCTTTTTTCACTTTATAAAGCGGTGGCTGGGCGATATAGATATAACCGTTTTCTACCAATTCCGGGTACTGACGATAGAAGAAGGTCAATAGCAGGGTACGGATGTGAGAACCATCCACGTCGGCATCCGTCATGATAATAATGCGGTGATAACGGAGTTTTTCTAGGTTGTAATCTTCACCAATACCACAGCCTAAGGCAGTGATAAGAGTACCTACTTCTGCTGACCCCAGCATCTTGTCAAAACGAGCCTTTTCAACGTTGAGGATTTTACCTTTTAGCGGCAGAATGGCCTGGGTTTTACGGTCACGCCCTTGTTTGGCTGAACCACCAGCGGAATCACCCTCCACCAAGTAAAGTTCTGAAAGCGCTGGATCTTTTTCTTGGCAGTCAGCTAATTTACCTGGCAGACCAGCAATATCCAAAGCACCTTTACGACGAGTCATTTCACGCGCTTTACGCGCTGCTTCACGAGCACGCGCGGCATCAACGATTTTGGCAAAGACCGCTTGCGCATCTTTTGGGTTTTCCAATAAGAATTCGGCAAACTTTTCATTCATGGCGGTTTCTACCGCGCTTTTCACCTCTGAAGAAACCAGTTTGTCTTTAGTCTGAGATGAGAACTTTGGATCTGGCACTTTAACCGAGATAACCGCCGCTAAACCTTCACGTGCATCATCACCAGAAACATTGATTTTGTATTTTTTGGTTAAGCCTTCCGATTCCGCGTAGCTGTTCATAGTGCGCGTTAAAGCGGCACGGAAACCGGACAAGTGAGTCCCACCATCACGCTGTGGAATATTGTTGGTAAAGCAGAAAATAGATTCTTTATAAGCCTCTGACCACTGCATAGAGACTTCAACGGTAATGTCGTCTTTTACCGTTGAAAAATAAAATGCTTTTTCATGAATAGGGGTTTTATTGGTGTTGATGTAGTCAACAAATGCTTTAATCCCACCTTCAAATTCAAACACTTCATGACGGTCATCACGTTTATCTACTAACTCAATATGAACGCCTGAGTTTAGGAAAGAGAGTTCACGCAGACGTTTTAACAGGTAGTCAAAGTCAAAATCGACGACATTGGTGAAGGTCTCTTTAGATGGCAGAAAGCGAATTTCGGTTCCGGTTTCATCTGTATCTGCAATTGCTTCAAGGGGCGCATCTGGAATACCGTGGGTATAAGCTTGTTTCCAAACTTTACCTTCACGCTTTATCGTTAGATAGAGTTTTTCAGAAAGTGCGTTTACTACCGAAACACCTACCCCATGCAGACCACCGGAAACTTTATAGGAGTTATCATCGAACTTACCACCAGCGTGCAGTACCGTCATAATGACTTCTGCCGCTGACACGCCTTCTTCAGGGTGTAAACCAACCGGGATACCACGACCATTATCGGAAACCGATACAGAACCATCAGTATGGATAGTGACGACGACCTTATCACAGTGCCCTGCTAAGGCTTCATCGATACCGTTATCAACTACCTCAAATACCATGTGGTGGAGACCTGTACCATCATCGGTATCACCGATATACATTCCAGGACGTTTGCGAACCGCATCAAGGCCTTTTAAGACCTTGATGGAGGAGGAGTCGTATTGCGTTTCTTCAGACATAAACTCAATTTCTTTTTGAGGAATTTTTGACTCGACAATGACTCAAAAATTCGGGTTGTTTTTGCTACTTAAAAATCCTAAAAATTTTACCATATATCAGGTTTGGATGCATGCCCTTTAGGTGACTTATTTAGTTGTTAAAAATCAATGATTTAAAGGGGAAATAAAGAGCTTTAAATAATTTTTATATGGGGGTAGGTAAAAGTTGACGCAAACCGCCTCATTTAGTGGTTTGTAGAGTGTTCAATATTCGCTCGAACAAATTTTCTAATTGCAGTGATTTTGGAGGTTGGAATTAGCCTAATTCTTGTATATTTAGGAAGGGCAAAATAATCAGTTTATGCTGCAAATAAGAAGACAAAATCAAGGCTATTGGTAAGCCTTGATTTTGTCTTTTTCAACACTAAGAGTTTATTCAGAGCCCCGACTCCGACTACTCTAAATTTGGCTTTAAATGACTAGCCAAACATCCAAGAGGTTGGATTTGGAACAGGCTCTTGTTTGCCAAGATATTTAAGCCCTTTAGCCGCTCTCACAATAAGCCAAATAACAGTAAACAGCAGCACTAGATAACCAATAAAAATAAACATCAACAGAATACCAATGACTATGTAGAGAAGACCAATCCAGAAGGTACGGATTTGAAATTGGTAATGACTATCCAAAAAGTTACCATCACCCTTATTGATATAAGCCATGATGACGCCTACCAGCGAGGTAAACGGAATCAAGATATTGGCAAGATAAAGCACATAGATAATGGTGGCAGCTGTCGTTGAAACTGGCATGCTAGGGGTAGTGTTACTTGACGTTTCCAGCGGACTGTTTTCTTGTGGTTGTTCTGACATAGTATCCTCGTAATCATATTTTTTATTTTCTTCTTATCCACTAAATCATCAATTGAATAAAGTTTTTAGCGTAATAAGTAATTCACATTATAGATACTGCTAACCGCATTAATAGGGGTTTTGTTATATAAAATTTTTATCGGGGGAGTGGCTCTAAGTAAGAGCAGATAAGGAACCTTGAGTTAACTGCCAGGTTTTACTGTCATCAGGGTTTAAAATAGTAATAAGCTCTTTGGCAGTTGAAGTGATTATGTGCTGAATATTAAGAATCTGTAGCAGCTCTAACAGCTTTAAGCG
>JAASTL010000194.1 GCA_021767305.1 Piscirickettsiaceae bacterium
CTATCAAAGTATTCTCAATCCAGATTTTGGCTCACCGCATCGTGGTTCTTTAAAGGTTATTCAATCGGTCGAAGTAATTGATAATCAACAGGTTAAGTTTACGTTACATCAGCCTGATGCACTGTTTTTAGGGCGTTTAGTAATTGGTATTTTGCCCGCCAAGCAGATTCAAGCTAAGCACGCTTTTCACCAGCAACCTATTGGTTCTGGCGCATGTGAGTTTATTGCTGTTAATGAACAAAAACTTGTGATTAAAAGACGGGCGGATAATGTCGAATTGCATTTTATTCCAGTCAAAGATGCCACGGTTCGAGTTTTGAAGTTGCAAAAAGGCGAGTTGGATATCGTTCAAAATGACCTCTCTCCAGAGTTGGTGAATTATGCTGACCAACAAAATCAATTACGAGTGGATTGGCACCAAGGTACTAATTTCGGTTATATCGGTTTTAATTTTGAAGATGCGCTTTTAGCGCAGCCTGCATTACGCAGAGCAATTGCGCATGGTATTAATCGTCAAGCCATTGTTGATGCGATGTTTGCTGGTCATGCACGTTTAGCCGGCGGTTTATTGGTGCCGGAGCATTGGGCGGGTGTATCCGATATGCCTAGCTATGAGTACAACCCGCAAAAAGCGCTTGAACTCTTACAAAGCTTAGATTTAACAAACGTACCTGAGCAGTATTTCAATAAAGATGAACAGGGCAGGCTTAATCTGTATTTGAGCTATAAAACCTCGAACGATCCAACCCGCATCCGTTTAGCCACTATTTATCAGGCTCAACTGAAAAAAATCGGCATTCATTTGAATATCCAAAGTTACGATTGGGGAACTTTCTACAGCGATATTAAACAGGGGCGTTTCCAGCTCTATAGTTTGGCGTGGGTGGGAATTAAAAGCCCGGATATTTTTCAATATGTGTTCGATTCTAATGCCATTCCACCGAATGGAGCGAATCGCGGAAGATATCGCAATGAAGAGGCGGATAAACTCATTAGAACGGCCGCAGAAACTCATAGTATTAGTCAGCAAGCTGTTTTGTATAAAGAGTTACAAAAAGTACTTCAAGCAGATTTGGCGGCCATGCCATTGTGGTATGAGGATCAATACAGTGTGCATAGAAAAGAGGTAATAGGCTATGAGCTATTTGCCGATGGCAGACTGGATGGTTTACTCCAGGTAGTTAAGGTTTAGTTTGGTAGTGTTTAGAAATCTGTGTCATTTATTTAGTAGTTATTTTCAAATCCGTGCAATTAAAAAAGCCCCAATGTCGTCTTTTAAGATTCATTGGGGCTTTTAATTTTTAATTCGTTTTGAACTCGTTTTAAGTTCGTTTTAAATTTGTTTTGAAAGTTTATTGGTTGATATTTCCGGTTTCATAATCAGAATTGACGATGGCGTCAAACTCTTCTTGTGAAATGTGGGTTGGGATATACTCAAAACCACCTTCTACCACTAAAGTGTAAAAACTTCTTAAATGGTTACGTGAGCCTTTTAATAGATTGCTGTACATATTGATAATATCTTGATGTTCCATAATATGAATCTGTTCATTGATATCTTCGATATCCAGCTCTTCAATCTCGGTACCGACCTTTAAGGCATTTTCGAAACTTTCAGAACCATATGCTACCAAATCTTGGTAGAGTTCTGCAAAAGCAGGGTCAGTGAAGACACCAATGGAATCGTCTTTAACCGGATCGTCCACACTGTATTTGGCAATCATCTTGGCAACGGCATTGGTATGAGACTGTTCTGACTCTGCAATATTAGCAAAGATAGGTGTGCCCCAAACATCATAAAGCGACAGATATACATCACGAGCCAGCTTTTCTTCTTCACGCATAAATTGCAAGCTAGTCGCTTCCAGCTGGGATAAATTCTCTTGTTCAACCATTTTGATATTTGAACCATTGCTTGCCGCATTTGCGATCATAGCAGTAGTTGATCCGGTTAGAAACATGGTTGATAAAATTGCGGCTTTAATTAATGAATTTTTCATTGTGCCCATCCTTTTTATTATTGGTAAGGGTTATATTTAACTTCCTAAGTTCATGTACAAATTGAGTTGCAAAAAAACTTATTAGGAGATAAACATTTTTAATTCGTGAGTAGATTAACTCGAAAGCAGGGCATAAAACATCACCCGAAAGGGTTAAAATGTAAAAAAATTACATTTTATTCTTGAGTTATGTCAATTTTTGACGATGCAGTTGGATAATGAAAAGCTGAGCAGCAGGTTTTTTAGACTGGTTCACGAGATGTTTTTGATTAAAGTAAAGAAAAGCGTGCGGCAATAAGATTGTAATTCATTCAGGCAGCAGAAATGAAAAAGCCACCGTTAAGGTGGCTTAAATAGATTGAGTATATGTTGTAAGGGATTTATGCCTAATAGTTCAATATCAGACTTTAGTTGATATTGCCTGTTTCATAATCAGAGTTAACGATGGCATCAAACTCTTCTTGCGTGATATGGCTCGGAGTATATTCAAAGCCCGCATCTAAAACCAGGCTATAGAAGCTTCTCAAGTGGTTACGTGAACCTTTCAGCAGGTTGTTGTAGGCATCAATAATGTCATCCTTGTTGATGACATTCAGTTGCTCATTCAAATCGGCAATATCCAGTTCTTCGATTTCGGTGCCTACTTTAAGGGCGTTTTCAAAACTTTCTGAACCGTAGTTAACCAGTGCATGGAACAGTTCTGTGAAAGCAGGGTCGGTATAGACACCAACTGTATTGTCTTTGACAGGATCATCAATGCCGTATTTTGCTAGTAGCTTGGCAACGGTATCGGTATGCTGCTGCTCAGAATCGGAAATGTTTTTGAAAATTGGTGTTCCCCATACTTCATAAAGAGAAATATAGACATCTCGTGCTAGCTTTTCTTCTTCACGCATGAATTTAAGACTCGTTGCTTCAAGTTGACTGATATTGCTAACTGATTGGGTAATCTGATTAGCTTGTTTGCCGCCTTGAGCTCCTTTTCCGCCATTTCCTCCGGCGGCAATTGCATATGGGCTGCTAACTGCTAGAATTGCACATGAAACTAGGGCTGTTTTGATAAATTGAGTTTTCATTTTAAGCTTCCTTATCTATGAATCTGTCGTTGGATTACTGAGATATTGAAGGCTCAAAAATGTGAGAAGGGACTAAGATAGTAGATTACTATTTGGCAACCGGCTGTCTAACCATTATTTATTAGTTAGACCCTTGGCTTTCCGTCCTTGCTTCACAACAAGTTTGGCACAACAAATACTTTGTCTACTCTTTAATAACTAAAGTAAATTTTATTAGTCATTACGAGTTGACTGTTAATTCCGATAAACAGAGTTTTACTTTGTTTTCGTTCGAGTACAGAATATTAGAATTCTTTAATAATGTATCTCACCCGTAAGGGGTATTTTTTTGCCTTTTTTATCAATTTAAAGTGTTTTGATAAGTTTTTTAGTGTGCAAGTCTATTAAAGTTTTTAATAGTTAAACTTATTTA
>JAASTL010000195.1 GCA_021767305.1 Piscirickettsiaceae bacterium
CAAAAATTTGCTGAGGCAAAAAAGGCTCAATACCGAAATTTACAAATCAGCTTAACGATTTCGGTCATCATCCTAGCGCTTATCGCTTTTTATACTCTAAGTCGAAACATCAGAAATACGACTTCAGAAATAGAATCTGGGCGTGATTATGCACATGATATTTTAGAATCTCAGTCTAATATCATCATTATCAATGACGGCTCTCAAATCATTGATGTAAGTGGTGGTTTCTTTAAATTCTTTTCCAACTATGAAAATTTGGATGACTTTTCTCATGATTACGCCTGCATTTGCGACCTATTTGTAGAGGAAGAGGGTTATATCTATAAATTTAAAGATAAAAGTTGGATTGAATACCTGATTCAAAACCCGAAAAAGAATCACAAAGTTAAACTGAACTATCTAGGTGAAACAACTATCTTCCAAATCAATGCGATTAAATCGGAGAAATATCAACGTTTTATCATTTCAATGTTTGATATTACCGAAAACGAGAAAATCACTGCTGATCTAAAAGAACAAAAAAACAAGGCATTAGAGGCCACTCAAGCCAAAAGTAGCTTCTTGGCGAATATGTCACATGAAATTCGCACACCTTTAAATGCAATTTTAGGGTTTATCTCCCTGTTAAAAGGTAAAAAACACGATGCGGAAACCCAGAGATATTTAGAAACCATTGATAGCTCAAGTCACTCTTTATTAGGCATTATCAATGACATCTTAGACTTCAGTAAAATCGAAAGCGGCAAGTTGAATATTGACCCAACCGATTTTAATCCGCGTAAAGAATTACTCAGCAGTGCTGATCTATTTAGAGCGCGTTGTAGCGAGAAAAATATCAACTTCCATATCAATGTTAATGAACGGGTGCCAAATGGTATTCGCAGTGATGCCTTACGCATTAAACAAGTTATTTCTAATCTCATTTCCAATGCGATTAAATTCACCGGTCAAAACAAAAACGTTTATCTCGATATTGATTACGAAGACGGTCTCCTCAAGTGCCGTGTAAAAGACGAAGGTATCGGTATTTCACCCGAAGCTTTAGAAAATATTTTTGATGCATTTTCACAGGCTGAGAGCTCCACTACCCGCAAATATGGCGGTACCGGACTTGGGCTCACCATCAGCTCTAAACTGGTCGATATGCTTGGGGGCAAGCTCAATGTCACTTCTGTTGTCGGCGAAGGCAGTATTTTTTGTTTTGCCATTCCTGTTAAAGAGGTCACTCTAAAATCGGTGGATACCGTTATTCAGCAACAGGAAGTTAAAAATTACGATAGTAAAGTGTTACTGGTTGAAGACAATAAAACCAACCAAATGTTGATGAGCGCCATTCTACGTAAACAAAATATTGAATTTGATCTGGCAGAAGATGGGCAACAAGCCGTAGATGCCGTCCAAAACAGTGAATATGCTTTGGTGCTCATGGATGAAAATATGCCAAATATGAACGGCATTGAGGCAACACGCGTGATTCGTGATAGAGAACAAGCATACAATCTACCACACTTGCCAATTATTGCTTTGACCGCGAATGCCATGACCGGAGATCGTGATCGATTTATTGCCGCGGGGATGGATGAATACCTCACTAAACCAGTGAACATTCCCAAGCTAATTGAAATCCTTCAGCAGTTTATGCCAACAAAACCATAAAAAACTATAGAGGGGCCACAAGCATTGTTAATTCTTGCTGATCAAGACTAACCCATTTTTATGAATATTCAGTTTCGCTTAAGGCTCAATACCCCAAGTTTTCAGGTAAACTAATTAAAAAACAATAACAGCCTGTCTTGGGAAGCTAGTAGATGATTATTCAGTCAAACCTCTATCCAGAAATATCACCTTATGTGCAACATAGCCTTCAGGTAGATAGCACTCACACTTTACATCTTGAAGAGTGTGGTAATCCGGATGGTATTCCCGTGTTATTTGTGCATGGTGGTCCGGGTGGTGGTTATCAACCCATCCATCGTCAGTTCTTTAACCCCGATGCATATCGAATTGTTCTATTCGATCAGCGTGGTTGCGGACAATCACGCCCTCATGCGGGTTTAACCAATAACACCACTGCACACCTCATAGAGGACATTGAGAAAATCCGCACTCACCTAAAAATTGATAAATGGTTGCTCTTTGGTGGCTCTTGGGGCTCAACCCTCTCTTTACTTTACGCTCAATGCTACCCAGAACGTGTGCTCGGCTTGATTTTAAGAGGCATTTTTTTGTGCCGTCAGCAAGATATCCAATGGTTTTATCAACAAGGTGCCAGTCGTATTTACCCGGATTACTGGGAAGATTTTATCGAGCCCATTGCGCTTGAAGACCGCCATGATATAGTTTCAGCCTATTATCAGGTATTGACGAGCGAAGATGAAATTGCACGAATGCGTGCTGCGGAAGCCTGGTCAGTTTGGGAGGGTCGAACTTCTAATCTGGTGACCGATAAAAATACCGTTGCCCACTTTGGGGACCCATTTCATGCGCTCTCTATGGCAAGAATCGAATGCCACTATTTTGTGCACGATGCGTTTATTGAACAGAATCAAATTATCAAAAACATGCCAGTACTCGAAACGATTCCAATACAGATTATTCACGGCCGTCACGATATGGTTTGCCCGATTGATCAAGCCTATGCTTTAAAACAGGCGGCGCCTCATGCAAAACTCACCATTTGTGAGGCATCTGGTCATTCGGCAATGGAAACGGAAATAACTGCCGCCCTGGTTGCCGCAACTGACGAATTTTTAGGCTTAAATTAACTATGATCTGTTTAATCCAGCGAGCACAACATGGTTCAGTGAGGGTCAATGGCAAAACGATTGGTGCGATTGATTACGGTATGGTGGTATTAGTCGGCTTTGAACCCGAGGATAGTGCCCAACAAATTGCCAAAATGACTCACAAGCTGCTCAATTACCGTCTATTTGCCGATCCAAACGATAAGATGAATTTAAATGTGCAGCAAATTAATGGCGGCATTCTTCTGGTTCCGCAATTCACCTTAACTGCCGATACCAAAAGTGGGCTCCGACCAAGCTTTTCTAGTAGTGCACCACCCGATAAGGCACAGAACTTGTTTAATGATTTTGTCGCTGCTGTTAAAGCCCATTATCCAATGGTAGAAACTGGAGAATTCGGCGCAGACATGCAGGTCAATTTGACCAATGACGGCCCAGTCACTTTTTGGTTACAGTTTTAAGCCATTAACGACTATAGCCAGCAGAGTTAGGCAAACATGATTTACGATAATTAAGCCGCTTATTTTTAAGCTAAGTGTTTAATTATATTGACCAAACCGATAAACTAGGGCAATTGTTTTTTTAAAAGCCTACTAAGCACCTTGAGCAACTTATTCAATGCAAGAATCTAAACAGGACAAAACACAAATATTGTTGGTCGAAGACGATCCTGTTACTCGATTAACCTTGCAAAAAGTATTGAATCTAGCGGGTTATGAGACTTTATTAGCAA
>JAASTL010000196.1 GCA_021767305.1 Piscirickettsiaceae bacterium
CAGCCTGCCGGTACCGGAAATACCGGCGGCGAAGGCACGCGTAAAGGTCGTAAACACGGTAAACAGAAATTCCTTACTAAAGGTGCGGATCGTCAGCATCGTGAAGAACAAACGCGTAACAACAGCAAAGGTAAATCACCGGCTAATAAACCGGCTACGAACAAACCGAGCTCAAACAGAAATGCCAATGCTAATCGCAAACCTAATAGTACTTTCAATAAAAAGCGTAAAACCAACACTCAACGTCGTAAATCTCGAGTTTAAACATTAGACAAAATTATGAACCCAACTGCACTTTATAAAATCTGTGATATTGGTGAAGCCAGCATCTATATGATGCCAAAGCCAGATAGCAACCAACTAGATCAAGATATTCAGTTTTATCAATCACAAGGTGTGAATACCGTGGTGAGCTTATTGCTACCTGAGGAAGTAATAAAGCTTGAGCTTGTTGACGAAGAACCCGTCTGTCAGCAGCATGGCATTGAATTTATTAATTTCTCAGTCAAAGATATGGATGTACCGGAACTGGCCGATCTAAAGGCATTTAATGCCAAACTCAAACAACAAATTGAAGCTGGCAAATCCATTGCCATTCACTGTCATGGTGGCCGAGGTCGAGCGGGAACCGTGGCGATTACTTTAATGCAAGAACTTGGTTTTTCAGCTGAAGAAGCCACCAGACTAGCGCAACAAGGCCGTCAAGATGAGAATGTACCGGTTTGTGATATTCAACGCGAGTTTGTTAAGAACTACTTTTAAACACCTATCTATAAAAACGCAAAAGCCTGCAAATGCAGGCTATTTCAGTCAGTGAATTACTGAGTCAGTAATTCAGTCATCATGTACACTTATTATTTTTTAACTTGCGCAGTCACCATAATTTCTTCAAGTGCCAGCCCTGTCATGCCATGAATGGTTTTCCATAAGTAATACAGAATCGCCATCATCATAATGGTTGAAGGGATGGCAATCACCGGATAACTCAACAACGTCATTTGCCCAAGTTCTTCATTAAATGCAGCACTCCCAGCCGGGCTGGTAACAATCCACTTGGCCAATAGATAATTCATCACCGCAGAAAAGGCAAAAGTACCACTTAAAAAGTAGGTAGCATTTAACAGGCGCTTATCAAATTCACTCTGATTACCGCCCTCTTTTAATTTCTGCTCTATTTTTTCTACATTCAAAACCATCGGGTTATATAGCAAGGTTCTAATCAATGGATAAGGGGTAAAGGTAGAAATTAAAACCGCTAAACCAATCACCGCGGGAATTGCCGCTTCTTTAATGGCCAACCACTTCACATCCAATTCTAGCAGACCAATCCCGCCCGTTAGCAAGACACTCACTAAACCTAAAATGGCAATAAAGTTCACTTTGCGATATTTAATTAACTCAAACAAACCCCAGCCAATCGGAAAAGCCAATGCAAAAATCAGCGCATTAGCCGCGCCTAAATCTTCGTCACCGCTGAGTTTCATTAAAATCACAGAGGGAATCAGAATACTCACCAATAGATCAACCATTGGACGAGGTTTATGGGTAGGAACAGTTTTAGAATCGGTATTTTTCATTTGAGTAGCGTGTTTTGTATTTTGATTTTTATGTTTTGGATATTTGTATTTCGATTAGAGAGAAATTATATCTAATCAATAAAAAAAGAGCTTACCTTGTGCGTGAGCGACTGCCTTTGCCTTTTGAAGTTTTTGAGCCTTTACTTTTTGAGCCCTTACCCGCTCGACCATTTTGCCCAAGCCCAGCCTCAATTTTCGCTGCAAGCCCTTTCTTTTTGCTGCTTTTTCCCTGGTTTTGGTTCTGTTGGTTTCTACTCTTTTTATTACCACTAGCATTTCCAGCAGGTCTATTTGAAGAATTTTTCGCCGAACTTCCAGAGCTTTTTCTAACCTGACTTTTGGTATTGCTTGCGGTTTTGCTAGATCCCGCCACGGCTTGATTCAATTCTGCCATTTCTGCATCAGTTAAATTACGCCAATGCCCTGCTCTAAGCTTACCTAAAGACACATTCATAATACGAGTACGCACCAAACGTGTGACTTCATACCCCAAGTATTCACACATACGGCGAATTTGGCGGTTTAAACCTTGGGTTAAGATAATCTTAAACACAAACTTGCTCACCATCTCTACTTTGCAAGGCTGAGTAACCGTACCCAAAATAGGAATACCGTTAGACATACGCTTTACAAAATCAGGCGTAATGGGTTTATCAACCGTGACCACATACTCTTTATCGTGTGCATTCTCTGCACGCAAAATTTTATTAACGATATCTCCATCACTGGTTAAAAATATCAAGCCTTCTGACGGCTTATCTAAACGCCCAATCGGGAAAATACGTTCCGGATGGTTCACCGCATCGGTAATGTTATCTCTATCCGACTGATCCGTCGTACAAGTAATGCCTACGGGCTTGTGATAAGCGATATAAACACGATCGGTTTTATCTTCTGCACTAGCCTCAATTAATTGACCATTAACAAACACTTCATCGCCCGGGAATACACGAGTCCCAATAGGCGCTTTCTTGCCATTCACACGCACACAATTTTGCTCAATCAAACGATCCGCCTCACGGCGCGAACAAAAACCGGAATCACTAATGAATTTATTAAGACGAATACTCGATTGCGAAGAGTCAGACATTTAAGACCTAGGGGTTAAATCAGATTAAAAAGACAAGCAGATATTCTACAACGTACTAAAAACCTCGTGCGAGCAAATCTAAAGCGATTAAAAATAACTCAATTTTAAATGTACTCAAAAACGCAAAGCTCTGTTAATGCAAACAGCCCCTCTTAAAAACAGCAAACTGGTAATATTTCAACACAACAAGTCATCTCAATTTAAGTGTTATTGATTAGGAGAATATAGATGGACAATGCTTATCCAAGCCTGCTTTCACCTACCAAACTGGGTGCTATTGAACTGAAAAATCGCGTCATTATGGCACCGATGACCCGTTGCAGAAGTGATGATGAAAAACACCTGCCTAATGACTTAATGCTTGAACACTATGCACAACGTGCTAGTGCTGGCTTGATTATTTGTGAAGCCACTATGGCGATGGAAGGTTGCAGTGCCTTTTGGAAAGAACCAGGCATCTATTCTGACGAACAAGTTACCGCTTGGAAAAAGATTACCGATGCCGTGCATGAAAAAGGCGGCAAAATATTTCTGCAAATTTGGCACGGTGGTCGTACCTGTCACCCGGCTTTAAACCATGGAAAAACACCTGTATCTGCTAGTGCTATTGCGGTTGAAGACGAAGTTCACACACCCGAAGGTAAATTACCTTACACCGTACCACACGCCTTAACCCTTGAAGAAATCCCAGCGATTATTGAAGGCTTTAGACAAGCCGCCATCAATGCCAAAAATGCAGGCTTTGATGGTGTCGAAGTTCACGGCGCAAATGGTTATCTACTTGACCA
>JAASTL010000197.1 GCA_021767305.1 Piscirickettsiaceae bacterium
GGCTGCTTTTACCGGGTTTTTCACGGTAATCATCATCAGACCAGCAACTGTCGCAATCGTCGCTAGAAGATAAAAAATGAATTGTTCAAATGTCATCAGTCTGTCTTCCTATTAACGGTATTTAGCGTCGATTGCGCGGTCTGCGGCAATCTGCTCTTCGTGTTTATCACCAAACGCCAATAGGTCTTCTTTAGTGCGAATATGTGGACCACGTTCGTGGAATTCATATTCAAAAACACGGGTTTCAACAATCGCATCTACTGGGCAAGCTTCTTCACAGAAACCACAGTAGATACACTTAAACATATCAATATCATATTGCGTAGTACGACGCGTACCGTCTTCACGCTCTTCCGATTCAATCGTAATAGCGTTAGCCGGACAAACGGCTTCACATAATTTGCAAGCGATACAACGCTCTTCACCGTTTTCATAACGACGTAATGCGTGGTGACCTCTAAAGCGTGGCGATAGAGGGGTTTTTTCTTCTGGATAACGAACTGTAATCTTACGCTTAAACAGGTAACGACCGGTTACCGAAAGCCCTTTAAATAGTTCAGTTAGACCCCAGGTTTTTATTTGATGTTTTAGAAATTTACCCATGTCTGCCTCTATTAATTAAACCAAGGACCAAAGCTGAAATATTGCATTGCACCTACAACGAATACCCAAACGATTGTCAATGGAATCAATACTTTCCAACCTAAACGCATAAGCTGGTCATAACGGTAACGTGGGAATGTTGCACGCAACCATAGGAATACAAACAGTAAGAAAGCAACTTTGATTGAAAGCCAAGCTAACTGAGGAACCCAAGAGAATAGCGTTTCTAACCCTGGAATTCCTTCAAATGGTGACAACCAGCCACCTAAGAACATAATTGATGTCATGAATGAGATCAGAATCATCATGGCATATTCCGCCAACATGAAGACACCAAAAGTCATACCTGAATAGTCAACGTGGAAACCGGCAACGATTTCAGCTTCCCCTTCGATTACATCGAATGGAGTACGGTTTGTTTCCGCTAGACCAGAAATAAAATAGACAAAGAACATCGGCAATAAAGGTAGTAAGTACCAGTTCCAAATACCACCCTGCTGACCATTTACAATGTCAGTTAAATTCATGCTTCCAGCAATCATCAATACCGTTACTAAGGCAAAGCCCATTGCAATTTCATAAGAGATCTTCTGTGCCGACCCACGTAGCGCACCCAAGAATGCATATTTTGAGTTAGAAGCCCAACCAGCGATGATAATCCCATAAACCAAAATTGATGAGACCGCTAACACGTACAGAATACCCGCATTGATATCAGCAACCACAACCCCTTCTGAGAAAGGAATAACCGCCCAAACCGCAATCGCTGGTGCCAGCGCCAAGATTGGCGCAACAATAAACAGGTACTTGTTAGATTCTGCTGGGAAGATAACCTCTTTGGTCATCAACTTAAGAGCATCGGCAATTGGCTGTAATAGACCTAATGGACCTACACGATTTGGCCCCATACGAACCTGCATAAAACCAATGACCTTACGCTCTGCATAAGTTAACCAAGCTACCACGAGCATAATTGGTAAAACAACGGCAACCGCCTGTAACACCAGCGTAATTAGAATAGCCAACCAATCAAAAAGAAAGGTGGATAAGAAAGCTTGTATCGCGTCAAACATCAATACTATCCTTTAACCATTGTTTCAACACACGCATCCGGTGTGGCTTGTAAAGAAGGTGCTCTTCTCACTACCGCATCAACAGCATATGGAGATAGCAATTCAACATCCGCATCATGGTTAGATGATGGCAAACCTGCTTCAATCGTAGATAAATCTGCTTGAATGATTGAGTTATCCATAACCTCTTGCAGTACTTCATTACTGTGAGTGTAATCAAAGCCATCAACATCGAACATATTCCCCAACACACGTAGAATTTTCCATGCCGCCTTAGCTTCACCTTGTGGTTCAACACTCATTTTGAAAGACTGTTTTAGGCCGGTTGCATTAACAAATGTACCTGCCGTTTCAAATGAAGTGGCAATTGGTAACATTACATCGGCATAGTCACGCTGTGCTTCACTGTCAAACGCCGTAAGGTTGACAACAAAACCGGCATTTTTCATCGCATTCAAGGCTTGTTCACCATTAGCTGCATCTAATTCAGGCTCAATATTCATGTTAATGAACGCGGACATGCCACCACTCATCATTTGCGCTGCATTCTTACCTTGAGTTGGCAAGAAGTTAACCATATGAGCACCCACTTCATTCGCCGCCATTGGCAGGATATTTAGTGTTGCACCGGTTGACTTGGCAATGGCATCAGCCAATTTACAGATAACGGCATAATTTGGATGCATTTGGCTAATTTGGCCAACCATAATGACCGCATTTTCAGCTGAATTTAAGCTCTCAGCGATATTCTTTTGCGCATCAGTTGGCATAATGTCTTTTAGCATTCCAGAGTTATCCCCTGCCGCTTTCGCCACACCAGCCAATTCCATTACCATGCAATTTTCAGTTGCAGACTGATTAATGTCATAGTTGAAGTTCAAATTCATTGGATTAATTGCAAACGCTTTAGCACCCGCACCCACGGCTTTACGTACACGATGATTAAGAATTGGAATTTCTTTTCTTAGGTAAGAACCTACCAATAAAATCGACTTTTGTTTTTCGATTTCAGCAATTGGAGTTTGCAATAACGGAGCATTAAATCCAGCCGCATCTGCTGAGAAATCAGCTTGACGTAAACGGAAATCGATATTTTCAATGCCTAACTGACGAGCCAGTTTTTGCAGTAGATATAACTCTTCTAAAGTAGAGTTTGCTGATGCCAACACACCTGTGGCGCCTGCATCTGCTTTTTTAAGACCTTCAACCGCAAAAGCTAAAGCAGTCTCCCAATCCGTCTCACGCCATTGGCCATTTTCTTTAATCATTGGTTGTGTCAAACGATCTTCTGAATTAATCCCTTCATAGGCAAAGCGATCACGGTCAGATAGCCATACTTCGTTAATTGATTCATTTTCACTAGGAACCACACGTTTCACCACATTGTTCTTAGAGTGAACGGTAATGTTTGAACCCATAGAATCATGCGCAGCAATAGAACGATGGGCTTTTAATTCCCAAGCTCGAGCAGAGTAACGGTAAGGTTTGGAAGTCAAAGCACCAACCGGGCAAAGATCAATCATATTACCTGACATTTCAGAAGTGACTGACTTCTCAATATAAGTACCGATTTCCATCCACTCTGAACGACCAGTTGCACCCAGTTCCATCATGCCGGCAATTTCCTGCCCAAAACGTACACAACGAGTACAGTGAATACAACGTGTCATATCGGTTGAGATCAATGAACCTGCATTGCGATCACTGACAACACGTTTGGCTTCGGCATAACGCGAAACATCATCACCATAATCCATAGAAACGTCTTGTAGTTCA
>JAASTL010000198.1 GCA_021767305.1 Piscirickettsiaceae bacterium
GTGCTTCTTCCACTCGGCGGCAAAATGGAACCATAATAATGACGTTATCAAACCCCATCACCTCACGAACTTGTTTTAGTGCCTTACACTCCAAGGCAAAGCTCTCGGCAAATTCGCTGTCGTTATAGCGTGCAGCGCCTCTAAAACCAATCATTGGATTTTCTTCTTCCGCTTCAAAAGCCTGTCCGCCTATCAAATTAGCGTATTCATTGGTTTTAAAATCAGATAGCCTAACCACTACGGGTTTCGGATAAAAACCAGCCGCTAAGGTGCCGATACCTTCGGAGAGTTTTTGTACAAAGAAATCAGCGCCATTCGCGTAACCTTTCAACAAGCTTTCAATCAACCTTTTATCTTCTTCTGAGTTGACCTTTTCAGGGTGCAATAAAGCTTGCGGATGGGCTTTGATTTTATTATTAATAATAAATTCCATGCGTGCCAAACCGACCCCGGCGTTAGGTAAACGATTCACCCTAAAAGCGGTCTCAGGGTTGGCTAAGTTCATCATCACTTCGGTTTGTGGCAACTCTAAGCCAGACAGGTCGGTTTCGACTTCATCAAAACGCACTTGCCCCTCATAAACGATACCTTCATCACCTTCAGCACAAGAAACCGTTATCATTTGCCCAGTTTTAATCTCTTCCGTAGCACGACTTGAACCCACTACCGCAGGAATTCCCAACTCACGCGCAATAATAGCGGCATGACAAGTACGCCCCCCGCGATTGGTGACCAATGCGCCAGCAATTTTCATCACCGGTTCCCAATCGGGTGTGGTCATATCCGCTACTAAAATCTCTCCAGCTTGAAATTCATGCAGATAATCCACCGATTCAATCACCCTAGCTCGACCATAGGCGACCTTAGCACCGACTGAGCGTCCATAAACCAACTTGGTTAAAGGAGCGACTTGATTCTCTGATAATTGATACTGTTTAAGCACCATGCCCGTTTGCTGAGATGCCACCGTTTCTGGGCGCGCTTGCACGATAAACAGTTCTCCAGTGACACCATCTTTGGCCCACTCAATATCCATAGGGCGATGCTTTTTGGCATGCTCACTGTAATGCTGTTCAATTTTCATAGCATACTCGGCGAGTTTAATAACCTCTTTATCGCTAATACAAAACTGTTTGCGGTCACTTTTCGCGGTCGGCACGTTATGCACGGACTCACGGCGATTAACATCGCTCGAATAAACCATTTTGATTTTCTTGCTACCTAAATGGCGCTTAAAAACACTGCGGTGCCCTTTGGCGAACGTTTTTTTGTGCACATAAAACTCATCTGGATCTACCGCTCCTTGCACCACGTTCTCACCTAAACCATAGGCACCGGTAATCAAAATCACATCTTCAAATCCGGTTTCGGTATCAATAGTAAACATCACTCCAGAAGACGCCAAATCAGAACGCACCATAAGTTGCACCCCAATAGACAAAGCAACTTCAAAATGATCAAAGCCTTGGTCAATACGGTAATGAATAGCGCGGTCGGTAAATAGGCTGGCAAAACAGTGACGGCAAGCATCGATATAGGCATTTAAACCAGAGACATTTAAATAGGTGTCTTGCTGGCCGGCAAAACTGGCGGTAGGTAAGTCCTCTGCAGTGGCTGAGCTGCGCACCGCTAGCGAAATCTGTTCGCCATACTCTTGCGTTAGGTCTTCATAGGCCTGACACATCTGTTGGTACAGATCATCAGGAAGTTTTGCGCGATACATTAGGTCACGTAATTGAGCACCGCGTTTTTGCAGATCAGTTGGATTATGTTCATCTAAGCCATCTAAGAGTTCATGCATCTTAGGCAGCAAACTATTAGCATCAATAATGGCTCGATATGCATCTGCAGTAATAGCAAAGCCATTGGGAACAGGCACGCCCTGCGGAACTAACTGTTGATACATTTCTCCTAAAGAGGCGTTTTTACCACCCACTACAGGAACGTCTGCTATACCGATTTCATTAAAAAACAGAATGTAATTGGCTTGCTCAGCTGTATCTTCCGACATAATTTAAACTCCCATTTGAACGACTCTGCTCAAAACTCCGAACTAACGCTCTCTTTCACTGTAAGAAAGCAAGGCTATGTAAAAGTTAAGGTGCGACCGTAGTTAAGCCAGCAGCGTACCAAGCTTGCATACCACCACGATACCACTTAATTTTATCCGCAGGGTAGCCCATATTTACCAGCGCTTTAATATTTGTTGGTGATTGCCCACACCAAGGCCCATTACAGAACATCACTAAAGTTTTTGCATTTTCAAAGTTCCAAATTGTGTCTACCAAAGTCGCACCAAACTGCAGGGTTAAAATTGACTCCACCTCTAAAGTTGAATATGCAGATGATTGTGGAAACAACTTAGTCCAAGGCAAGTTTACTGAGCTTGGGATAGTGCCTTTGGCCACCCAGTCAGGCGTGCGTGAATCGATAATAGCGATTTTTTTATCACCATCAGCTTTTTGTTTTAGATAGCCTAGCATCTCAATCTCTCCAATGGTTTCAACACCGGGTATTAAATGCATCGGTTGCAGACAAAACGGCGGGCAAGCTCGTGAAGTCATTGCAAAATCAGGGTTAATGGTCGCAGTCTGATCTTGGTTACGCTGGATGACCACTTTTTGACCATTATGTTTGACCGTTACTTGAGCCAGTTGCTCGGTAATTTTTACATCCAACTTTGCATTAGTCTTAGCATCAGTTTTAGCTGTTTCAGCTTGCACTGGCGCTGCCCACACAAGCATAGCGAGCATGAGTAAAACGGTTAAAAAAATGGTTTTGTTGAGAATAGAGTTGTAGAAAGTAGTGCTGTTAAAAAAAGCTATGTGACGAATAGACTTAAGCATGATTGAAGCTCCTCTTTTGAAACGTTTCTCCAGAGAATTCATTAAATGGTGCTTGTGAATTCCATAATTACATTAAAGCTTTTTCCGGCTTCAAATTGCAAATCACAGAAAGTGAAAACAGTGTTCACTCTTAAACCATTCCACACCAAGTTTTAATTTATGGCTAGCGAAACTCTTGCGCCTTAAAAATTTCACCACTGGTCGTATTGTCCTCAAGCAGCGCGGGTTGCAATGCCCCCGGTAAAACCGTTTCTACTTCATAGTCGGCATTTTGGCTGCCCAAATCAGTTTTTAACCAGCCTGGATCAAGACCATTAACTAACACATTGGTGTCTTTTAACTGCGCTGCCAAGTCTAACGTATATTTATCAACGGCAGCTTTTGCAACACTGTAAGGTGCGAGTTGAGGGGTATCTTTCATGGCGGTAGAAAGATTAATTACTCTGCCCCAGTTCTGCTCCACCATTTTTGGAATAATCAGATTACACATTCTTACCATGGCTAAAAAGTTGATATTAAAAACTTTATGCCATTCGGTCATAGGAATAGAAAACACATCATCATGCCACTCACTCATTACCGCGGCGTTGTTATA
>JAASTL010000199.1 GCA_021767305.1 Piscirickettsiaceae bacterium
CCTAACCTCAAGCTCATGTTCCTAGAAAAACAAAAGCCTGCAATAGAGCAGGCTTTTACAGAAATGAAGACGCTAATGCCTTTTAAAGGGCTTTAAGTCTTAATGAGAGCTTTGCACGAGTGGATTCACTCCTATAAAGTGGCCAAAATTCGCCTGAAATGCGTTAAAAATCTTGCTAATAGCTAGGCTATTAGCTGCGATTCTTGCCTTTTTCAGACAAATTTTGTCTCATTTCTAGTTCGCGCCCCACTCATGCAAAACTCTCTTAATGTATCTAAATGAATTAATAGCCTATTAAGCTGTTCGGCTATTAGGCTATTAGGCTATTAATTACATTATTTAACCACCGACAGAGTCAGTTTCTTTTTACTCGGCTTTTTCTTTACCGAACCCTTGTCATCCTCAGCGCCCGCGTTGCTATTGGCATTATCCGCTTTTGCATCTACTGCAGACAGGGTTGGATTTGAGTCTTCCACCTCATCTTCAATATTGGGATAAGGTTCCGGTGGAAATGGCATTCCTTGACCGTTTTCACGAGCAAACACGGCCAAGACCGATTCCGGTGGGAAATACACCGATTCTTCCACTCCTTGAAAACGCGCTTTAAAAGAGAAACCATCATTGTCCATCAATAAACCGAACACAGCTTGAGGGTGTGCATTTAAAACAATCACCCCCTCATGCACAAATTGCTGCGGCACCTGAACACCAGGGTAATTCGCATCAATTTGAAAATGCGGTGTCCACTCATTATCGACAATCCAGTCGTAAATCGCTCTAATTAAATATGGACGGTTAGAAATCATAAAACTTATCTTCTTTAGTAATTAAAAATGAAAGTTCATTTACAAAACTAAATCACATCTCGCATATCTAACTCATCTTCCGACAAACTCTCGGCAAAAAACTCACGCGAAATCATTTTGTCAGTGTAATCAAAAATCGCCTTAGCGCTCTTAGGCAGTTCAATGCCTAAGTACTGCAAACGCCATAACAACACAGCCATACTAATATCAACAAGAGAGTAATCATCGCTCATAAAGAATGGCTTGTGATCAAATACAGGAATTAACTGAATCAAACGCTCTTGAAGATCACGACGAGCGGTTTTAACCGCTTCTTCATCATCGCTGTTGGTAATGGTATCGACCATTGGATACCACTCGGTTTCAATCTGACGCAACATTTGGCGCGCACGTGCTTTAGAAATTGGATCAACCGACATTAGCGGTGGATGCGGGAAACGCTCGTCCAAATACTCAATAATGACTTGTGGATCATAAAGTACTAAATCACGGTCAACCAAGGTAGGCAAGGTTGCATAAGGGTTTAACTCTAAAAGATCTTCTGGAAGATTGTCTTTATCTACTTCAATGATTTCCATTGGAATGTCTTTTTCTTTCGCCACTAAGCGAACACGGTGACAACTAGGGCTTTTAGAATCCGAAAATAGAACCATTACGGAACGTTTAGTGACTGGAATATCAGACATTGAGGGTTGCTCCTTAGAGAGTTAGCGTAATTTTAATGTAATCAATTAATTATACACCCACCTGTCAAGCCCTTTATTCACACACTCGTAATCATCCTTAGTTAAAAAACAGTGAAAAAATGTATATCATTAGTCAACAAAATAATAAAAACCAAAGTGTCACGTTTAATTTTCCGATTAAATATTACAACTTAATAATTGAGGCAAAAACGATGAAAAAGATCTGGCTACCTATAATACCTATGCTGCTACTTGGCATGAACGCAACTGCAGTACATGCGGCTCCCACTGCTGAAGCCAAAGCGATGATCCAAGCTGAAATGAAACAGGCGCAACATATTTCACCTGCTGAACTGAATGACGAACTTAAAGCGGGTAAAAAGGTTGTTATACTCGATATTCGTCAGAAAAGTGAACGTCCAATCATGGGCTCAATCACTGCCGATGATGTTCATATACCACGTGGTTATTTAGAGATTAAAACCTATTCTCAAATCCCAGATAAAGATGCTGAAATCGTAGTATTTTGTGGTAAAGGTATTCGTAGCGCATTTGCAGCGAACACCTTAAAAGAGATGGGATACACCAATGCCAAAAACCTAAAGGGCGGAGTTAAAGCCTGGAAAGAGGCTGGCTATAAAACCGTTAAACCCAACTAAATAGCAACCAGATAATAATTTTTTAGATATAAATTCAATGCAATCAAAGTTTTTAAAATTGAGCAAAAACCCAATTTTAGGCCTGTTATTTGTAGCAGGCCTTTTCAGTTTTATGATTTCTGCTGCTGAGGCTAATACTGACACTAATGCTTATGCGGCAGATATTTCTGTTAAAGCCGCTGAATGGCGCTATGAAGATCGCAATGTGTGGTTAAGCTTGCCACAATCGCAAATAGAGACCGCTGATGAAAGTTACGCCGTGGTGAGCTTACCCAGTCAATCTCATAACATCGACACACCTAGCCCTAGAATCTATCTGGTTTTTAATGAAACTGCCGCCCCCAATAATGGCGATGCCCTGTTTATTGAAGGCTTAGCACAGCAAGCCGATGTTTGGTATTTTGATACTCCTGAAGCCCTGTTTATTGAAAGAAGCCGCAATACCATGCGTGGCTTAGATGGAAGTTTTGTCAAACAAATTGTTGAACTGGCGAGTCAGCAATATCAAGAAGTAGTTGTAGTGACCTATGATGTCATGTCGGTACCGGTGTTGAGAGGTTTACGTTTATGGCAAACCCAAGCTGACAAAAGCGAACGCCAAAAATTAAAGAACCTTGTGCTTCTCTACCCCAGCCTTTTTGTAAACGCGCCCACGGCAGGGGAAGTTCCCGAGCTTTTTCCAATTGCTTACCAAACCGCTTTGCCCATCAGCATTTTACAACCGGCGCACGGGGCACAAGCGATCACCATTGATATGAGCGCAAACGCTCTCAAAATGGGTGGCAGTTTAGTGGATATAGAAGAAGTTCCTATAGCAACCGATGGTTACTACAAGTTTCAAGATATTAAAAGCATGGCAATAGATGCAAGCCAACGTGTCCCCAAAGTCACACAAAATAAAATCAAATTGGTAGATAGAATCAAGTACCAAATTGCTAAGCTACCCGCTTTAAATTACGCGCCGCCCACCAGCAAAATCATCGCTGGCTTAGTTAAAATTAAACCCGCCTTAAAGATGCAAACCATCAAGCTGCAGGCTTTGTCCGGTGAACAAATTTCGGTTCCCGATGACTATAAAGGTAAAGCCTTGTTGGTGAATTTCTGGGCAACTTGGTGCCCGCATTGTGTGGAGGAGATTCCTTCCATGAACCGCGCATTGGCCGCACTGGATGATGATCGTTTCGCCATGATTTCCATTTCTTATAAAGACACAAAGGAAATCTTAGATAAATTTGTGACCGAGGTTGAGGTCGACTTCCCTATTTTGATGGATCTAGATGGACAAGTA
>JAASTL010000200.1 GCA_021767305.1 Piscirickettsiaceae bacterium
GAAGTCGGTTTTTTCTTCAGTGCTTGATGCAGCTTCTGTTTTGCCACCGAGTTTGGCTTTGGCCGAACGAATGGCTTGGGCTAAGTTAAACCCTTTAACCGCACCATCGGTAAGGTTGGCGGAAACAGTTCCGTTTAAGGTTTTTTTGAATTCAGAAACACGCTCTCCAGAGGTGGTGATGTCGGCATTTAAGGTTCCAGTACCTGAGATTTTGTCATCCCCAGTAAAAGCAATTAACACCTCACCAATGGGTAGGTTTTTAGTATTGGTTTGTGCTTTATAAATAGGCACTTCACCTGCTACATTGAGACCAGCAGAAGCATTCACGCGAGTTTTAAAAACATCAGCCTGAATCGGACTAACACGAATATCACCTTTAGCGGCTTTGGTAGTCACTAAAATATTACTTGGTTTTAGATTGTCGTAAGTGAGTTTGCCAACCTTAATAGTGCCGTCAATATTGAGTTTACGCAGTTGTTCTTTAGGCAGTTCGATTTTTGCATCTTGCTCTGCGGGTGCTTTTTCTGTTGCCGGTGCGGTGGTTTCTTTAGCCGGTAGATAGCGATTAACGTTGATTTGATCTAGATTAAGGTTGTAAGCGATGGCAGGGTTGCTAAAACCTTTAACGGCTGCCGAGCCGGTTAAATTAGAATCGTCCAGTTTAAGTTTCAGGTTATTCACTTTTATGGTTTCTGGTTTTTGCGCAAATGCCAAATTTAGGCTGGTAGAAACCGATTTAAGCGTGTTTGCATCTGACATTTCAGGCAGGGTTATTTGCATATCGGTAAGCAGTTTACGTAAATCAAATTGGGTAATTTTAAGATTGGCATTAGCTACTGGCGCATCAATCATTTGGTCAACTTTTGCATCTGCTTTAACAGCTATGTTTAATGCATTAAGTTCAATGTTTGCAGCATTCAAAGTTTGTGCCTGTAAATCCATTGCAATAGGCGATGATAGGTTGATTGAACCTTTACCACCTGGAATCACATCTCCTTGCAGGTCACTCTGCAATTGAATGTTTTCAATATTGAACTGTTGTTTTTCGATCTCACCTTTGAGATTGCTGATCTGGGTAGCGCCATTAACTGCGGTTATCGGAAAGTCTTTGCCGCCGGTCACGTCAAACTCAAATGTTAAGTTTGCGATAGTGAGTTGTTTTCCATTTAAATCAAAAGCGGGGAGCGCAAGTGTGGTTTTCACTTTTTCAACCGGAATTCCAGCACCAGTGGTTAGGTTTTCGATATTGAGGTCTTTAAGCGCATAATCACCTGACTGTTCTAGTTTAGCTTTTAGATTGAGTTGAATAGCGTTGTTGATTTGCGGTTGTTTGATGGCGGTATCTGCACTCATGGCGACATTAAAAAACTCACCAAAAGTAATACTACCGGTGGTTAAGTTGAAATTGGATAAGGTAACGTTTTGTTCATTTTGCACATCATTCCAAACAACTTGACCGTCTTTAATATCAATACCGCCAAAATTCAGAGAGGACAGTTTTGAAAGCGGGTTGGCATGGTCTTCTTGGGCTTGGTTATCATCTTTGGCTTCAGGCTCTTTGTTAGCAGAAGTTAAATCATCCCAGTTAGTTTTTCCTTGAGCATCTTTTTCTAGATTGAGTTTAAGACCATGTAAGGTGAGGGTTTCTACTTCTAGTTTTTTACTTAAAAGTGGGAGAATGGCGGCGCCAATTTGAACTTTTTCAACTGCCACAAATTCAGAGGCTGTGAAGCCTTCTGCATTACTTAAAGAGGCCTTCTCTAAGTTAATAGAGAGTCGTGGAAAAACATCCAAACTCATATTTGCCACAGTTAAATCTCGGCCAGTCTCTGTTTTAACTGCTTGAGTAATTTCATCGCGATAATCGTTTGGATCAACCACCATTAAAATGACACCAATGGTAATTACTAGTAACAAAACGATTCCTGCAAAAATCTTTAGCAATAAGCCTAATGCTTTCATAATGCTTTACTCCCTCTGGCGAGTATTTTTCTAATTTCTATTTAATATTACTGGCGAATTTATTTGTAAGTTTTAAAGCCATATTCAAGCTCAATAAATATACATAAATGTTAACAGATGCTAAGTTGCAATTTTATGTAATAAGAATCGAAATTTTCGATGCAGACCAAAGAATCTTATTTGCTAGATAATTCACCTGTCGCCGCTATTAATTAAAAGCCTTAACAGAAGTGCATTTAGCTAGGTGATTGAGTATTATGTCTGCCATAACTTTATGATTTATTGATTAACCTAATTAAGAGTGGGAAGCTTTATGTTGGACTTGTCGGAAACTCAGCAGTGGACTCAGCGCTACACTGATCATTTACAGTCGCTCACGCCAAGGCCAGCTAGAATCGTTTATCAGCGTGATCGTGCACGTGTTATCCATTCGGCCTCTTTTCGCCGCTTACAAGCCAAAACACAAATCTTTGGTTTGAGTGAATCCGATTTTTACCGCACGCGCTTAACTCACTCTATGGAAGTAGCGCAAATTGGTTCTGGACTGGTTGAGCAACTTATTACCGTTGGCTCGGATAAAAACGGTAACGAAGCGGAATATATTGATTGGTTACCGTCTTTTTATTTGATTGAGGCGATTTGTTTAGCACATGATTTAGGTCATCCGCCTTACGGTCATGGCGGTGAAGTTGCCTTGAACTATATGATGCGCCATTACGGTGGCTTTGAAGGCAATGCGCAAACCTTAAGAATTCTTTCTGAACTTGGTGAATACACGCCTGAAAATGGTTTAGATCTGTCTCGTAGAACGGCACTAGGAGTGATGAAATATCCGGCCATCTATAATGATGTGATTGCCAGTAACACAACCTATATTGCCCAGCTTGAAGAACCTCAGGTAGATGACTTCAGAACCCTACAGATGAACCGTTGGATTCCGCCTAAAAGTTTATACCTAGAAGAAAAAGCCATTTTCGACTGGGTCTTGTCTCCTTTCTCCTCAGAAGATCGTGCTCGATTTACTCAGCTCGCAGACTGCAAAGGTTGTCATCGTCAAACTCAATATAAGGCGCTTGATACCACTATTATGGAGTTGGCCGATGATATTGCTTATGGAGTGCATGATTTGGAAGATGCCATTGCCATGAAAATGGTGGATCGAGAATTATGGCAGCAAGAGGTGATGGAGCACCCAGACTTTATTGCCCATCAACTCTGGGACGACGATATGACGGCTAAATTATTTAGCAACTCCTCCCGAGGGCGCAAACATGCAGTCAGTAAAATAGTGGGTATTATGGTTGAATCGATTTATATGCATGAAAATATGGATTTTGAACATCCGCTTTTAAGGTACCAAGCCAAACTTCGTGAAGGCGAGCAGGCTGTTTTAGAGTTATTGAAAAAGTTTGTTTTCAAAAACGTGATTACCATTCCAGAAGTTAAGCAGATGGAGTACAAA
>JAASTL010000201.1 GCA_021767305.1 Piscirickettsiaceae bacterium
ATACTGCCGGGCGTTTACACACTCAATCCAACCTGATGGAAGAGTTGAAAAAAGTAAAACGCGTGATGGCGAAAGTGGACCAAAGCGCACCGCATGAGGTGATGTTGGTGATTGACGCCGGTACCGGACAAAACGCACTGAATCAGGCTAAACAGTTTGGTGAGGCGGTTGATGTTAGCGGTGTCACGCTTACCAAACTGGACGGAACTGCCAAAGGTGGTATTGTTTATGCATTGGCAGAACAGCAGCAAATTCCAATTCGTTTTATTGGCGTGGGTGAATCCATTGATGATTTGCGCAGCTTCGATAGCAAGGACTTTACCGAAGCCCTGTTTGATCAATCTAAAAACACTTAATGAAGAATAAAAAATTGCTTTAACCATGCGTGTTCCTGAAACTGACAATATCCATTACCAATACGCCTTTAAAAAAGGCTATCGGATGGCGATTGACGGTAAAAAAGTCACCAGTATGCCAAGCGATATTCGTAGAGATATGATGTTGCGACAATACTTTCAAGAGGGCTGGGAACAGGCTGTCGAAGACGTTACCTTGGCGCAGCAAGAGATGAAAAAACCGGATTGGCGACATCGTTTTGTCTGGTTTGCCATTATGATCTTAGGTGGCTTAGCCACCGCGATGCATCTAATTGATCGTGCGGAACAAGAAAAAGCTGAGCAGCAAGCCATTATTGATGCCCAATCCGCATCGCAACAAGCAACCTCAAGCGCACAACTGGATGATAAGACGGTTCTCGATACGGTTCCACAAATGCGACTTTTAAGCGACGCACAACATCAAGACCTCAAATTGAATCAGCAGGATATTGCCAACAAACCTGCACAACCTCTAGAATTGGAAGCGGTCATCGTCAGCCCGATTAAAATTGCTGAAGCAGTAATCAGCCAGTCGGTCGAGAACCGTGAGCCAGTATCGGTGTTATCTGAACAAGTACCCAAATATGTGCGTTCAGTGAGCTTCTTCACGGTAATTGATAATGCCAATGGAGAGGTGATTTATCATCGTTGGCGTACCGATAATGAAATTTTAGCTACCATTGAATTGCCTATAAAAAGTGACCATTACAGAACTTGGTCATCTAAACAAATGGCGAGCGCATGGCAAGGCCAGTGGTATGTTGAAGTACTCGATAGTAATCAAAATGTAATTTATAGAACTCAATTCAAATACGGGAATCAAGAATGACTTTTAGCATGAAAGCACTCCTAAGTACCCTTTTAATCAGCACGCTATTTCTAAGTGGTTGTAGCAGTGGACCGCCGCCTAAGAAAAGCATGGACAATTTGTGTTCAATATATTCTCATGATGATGATTGGCAAGATGCGGCGAATCGCGCTTACAAACGCTGGGGAACTCCGCCTTATGTTTCTATGGCCATTGTGCATCAAGAGTCTCGTTTTAGACCGGATGCACAGCCAAAACGTGAGTATCTCTTGGGTATGATTCCGCTACCTCGCGCTTCTTCTGCTTATGGTTACCCACAAGCCAAAGACGGCACTTGGCATGACTACATGAAATCTACCGGTAATTGGGGTGCCTCGCGATCAGACATTGAAGATTCGTTGGATTTTATTGGTTGGTATAACTATCAATCTTACAAACGTTTAAAGATTTCTCGCAAAGACACCTTTAAACTCTACCTGGCTTACCATGAAGGCCACGGCGGCTATGAACGCCGCAACTACTTGAAAAAAGATTGGCTCATTAAGGTGGCTAAAAAAGTTTCTAAACGAGCACGTATGTATCGCAAGCAGTACCGTCGTTGTAGCTAATAATTGCTTAAAAAAGCGCTTTCACCCAAAAGAGCTTAACCCATAAAAAAAGGCAAACATAAAGTTCGCCTTTTTATTGTCATGGATTTATAAAACCACATTCATGACTTAGTCGTTTTTTGATATTTAGCTAACAAACTTTTAAATTCCGCCTGTTCAATTAAATTGGCAAAGGCTTCATCTTCTTCAATTTGTTCGCCACTGCTCTCTGATAACTTGAGATATTGCTCCAAGTTATCCAATGCTTCAGTGGGTTTATCCAACATCGCAAAACCACCTGCCAACTGATAAAACGCATGCGCATTCATTGGATCGAGTTTAAGTGCTTTTTGACACAAGTTAACCGCCCACCATGGTTCATTTTGTTCCAATACCGCATCGGCTTTGTAGGTCATGGCCTCGACATTTTCCGGATCAAGTTCAAGAATCTGATCATAGATAGCAATCTTGTTCTGCACTGAATTTTCTTGCGCCGCTTTCAACCAAAGGGTATGAATATCCTGGTGTTGTTCCAGATTTTTCTGGGCATCCTGAATGCCTTGAGAACGTTTATTCAGAACTTTTTCTAACTGATCAAGGCGTGCTTCATAAGTTGCCACGATTTCATTGACTTTACTATCCGCTAGGTCATGCACTTTTTCTTTGATATCACGAATGGAATGCCAACCCAGCATCACCAATACCGAACTCACTCCCGCAATCAAATAGAAAAAGTAAGTCACAGTATCGGTCGCATAAGTCGTGACTTTGTCTACCGTGCGAATCTCACGATCCACCACTTCCTTGGTCAAACTCACTTCAACCGCATGCATCTGCTCACGCAATTTTTTCAACTCATCCAACATATAACGCTCAATAAAAGGGTTATACATTGGCTCTTTGAGTTGCTCCGTTTTAGCGGCAAAGGCTGCATCATTCATCCCATTTTCTGCTGCCGTATTCTCTGTAACAGCTGCGCTGTTTTCAGCGGCTAGCAGTGAAAAGGGCAATAAAGACAACAGTGCCGTTAAAATCAGTGTACGCATATCGCTTTTCCGTGGTTATGCACTTCAATCAGGCGTTCATGTAAGGCTTTTATGGTAATTTCATAATCTGCCTCATTGACAAAAAACTGCATCTCAACCTGACGAGTGTTCTGATGAATTGCTTCAATATTAATGCCCTTATCATAAAGCACACCCACTGCATTCGCTAGAAAACCTTTAATACGCATATCACTCCCCATGGCGGAGGCAAGAGAGACCTTGCTGGTCTGAACAGTGGCATGAGCCAAAGTATCTTTTAACTGTTTGGTAAGACGATTCACTTTTTTCAAAGAAGCATCGATGTATAGCGTAATGGTATTGGCATTGTAATCTTTATTGACGACACGACATTTCAAACGACGTGTAACATCAATAATGGTCTTTTCATATAACATCTGTTGGCCGACCATATCTTGATCAAATATCTCTACCGCCAACAAACGGCGCATACCGGCAATAATCTCAACTTGTGGTGAATCACTGATGTAATCTTCCGTGATTAAGGTACCGTGATGCTCAGGCTCAAAGGTATTTTTAATTCTTAATGGAATTTTCGCCTGACGTAATCCTTGCGCGGCACTCGGATGAATCGCCTCCAT
>JAASTL010000202.1 GCA_021767305.1 Piscirickettsiaceae bacterium
AAAATCACTTTCTTTCACTGGGGGCTTCATGCATGGACAATCTATGCCATTGTTGCTTTGATTTTGGCTTTTTTCAGCTACCGTCATGGACTACCCCTAACCTTACGTTCTGCGCTTTATCCAATAATTGGTGAAAGAGTCTATGGTCCAATCGGGCATGCTGTGGATGTCTTTGCCGTAATCGGTACGATTTTTGGGATAGCAACCTCATTAGGTTATGGGGTGTTGCAAATGAACTCAGGTTTAAATGTACTGTTTGATGTCCCAGTCGGAGTTGTAACTCAAATTATCCTAATTGCCGCTGTCACTGCACTTGCCGCAGTCTCTGTTGCAACCGGTTTGGATAAAGGGATTCGCCGTCTATCAGAACTCAATATGAGTCTAGCCGTGATTTTAATGCTATTGGTGGTCTCTCTTGGTTCAACCGTTTTCTTACTACAAGCACTGATTCAAAATGCTGGAACCTATATCTCAGACATTGTGCGTGTTACCTTTAATCTATTTGCCTATGAAAAAACCGACTGGATTGGTGGCTGGACAATTTTCTATTGGGCTTGGTGGCTAGCTTGGGCACCCTTTGTTGGTTTATTTATTGCACGTGTTTCTCGAGGTCGAACTATTCGTGAATTCGCCGCTGGGGTGTTATTTGTGCCAGTGGGTTTCAGTATGATGTGGTTTACCTTCTTTGGAAACTCCGCGATTGATATGATTTTAAACCAAGGCGTTGATTCGCTAGGAAAAGCAGTTTCCGATGATGTTGCCACAGCACTGTTTGCCTTTTTAAATCAATTTCCAATGGGAGAAGTCTTGTCATTCCTCGCCATTCTTATGGTGGTGATCTTCTTTGTCACCTCGGCGGATTCCGGGGCTATGGTCGTGAATATGCTGTGTTCAAATGGCGAAGACAACACCCCTCTTTGGCAAAGACTTTACTGGGTAATTGGTATTGGACTGATTGCCGTCATTCTATTGTTGGCAGGTGGTTTAGGTGCTTTACAAACCATGACGATTGCCAGTGCTTTGCCTTTTTCTGCCGTGCTGTTAATTGCAACCTATGGCTTAATTAAGGCTCTCAGAGTCGACATTACTAAGCGAGACACACTACAAACCAATATTTCTCCGACTCTAAGCAATGACAGTGATCAAAACTGGCAAGACCGATTACAAAATATCGTTGACTATCCAAGCCATGAAAAAGTCACTCGTTATATTGATACAACGGTGCTAAAAGCATTTAAGGAAGTCGCTAAAGAACTGGAAAAACTTGGCGTCAATGTCATTGTCGAAACCGTTGATGATAAAGAGCGCGTCAGACTATTGGTCGAGCACGGAGATGAAACCGATTTTCTATACGAAGTCAGAAGTCGTGCCCACCTAAAACCAAGCTATACGACCGAAGAAATCCCAGAAGATCAACTCGATGAAAAAGCACACTACTACCGTGCCGAAGTTCATTTAATGGAAGGTGGCCAAGACTACGATGTCATGGGCTGGTCGAAAAATGCGATGATTAATGATGTCATTGACCACTACCACAAACACATGCATTTCTTGCACGTGATGCGATAACCCGCCAGTCACTTCCTATCTGTTATAGCCCTCAAGACTATCTATCTTGCGGGCTATTCAACTTTCATCGAATTCAAACCGATACCTTGCTCTAACGCATATTCACCTTCAACCTCATAATGTCGATTGTAGAGTAACAGCTCATTTGCAACACTGGCTTGAACACCGATATTTATTTCTAATTTAGGTGTGTATTGATAATACCCACGCCACTGCATTCGCCAAAGAACTTATTAGCACTAAACTGGGATAATGACAATCCATTCAAACGCCTATTGAGGAAAAGACTATGTACCGACTGCCAATCAACAAATCTTAACCAATAGACTTTTAAGCCACTATAAAAGCCATTTTTGCCATAGTACATCTGTTCTATGGACACATTTCAGGCATTTAAAGACGAATGCCGAACGAATGCCTAATGGCACTTCTTTCTCAACCACGTACATTAAGCCAGACTCTACATTCGACCCAACTCGAGGCACTTAATGAACAGAACACTGGCTCATCCCTCCTTCTCACCGATAAAACTCTCATACCCATTTTTGCTGGTATTACTTAGCGGCTTTTGGGTAACTTTAGCAAACCAGTCATTTTTCGAGGCGTTACTGAACATTTACCCGTTTTCAACCGATGAACTGCCGTTTTTAGCTGCGGTCACAGTTTTGTTATGGGCCAGCTTGGTGTGGCTACTCTCGATCATTGTCTTTCACCGGGGCGCAAAACCGATTAGTGTCATTCTGTTGTTGATAACCGCTAGTGCCGCTTATTTTATGGATAGCTATCATGCGGTGATTGATGAATCAATGATTACCAACATTCTCAAAACCGATTCTGCCGAAGCATTCGACCTTCTAAACTTCAAGCTGTTTGCTTACATGGTTTTTTTGGGAATCCTACCCAGTCTCTTGTTGATTTATGGGGTTCACCTCAAACCGGTAAAGTGGAAAACCGCACTGCTACAAAGAGTCTCAGTATTTACGTTCAGCTTGCTAATTGCCGCCGCAGCGGTATTGAGTGCCAGTGACCAATTCAGTAGTTTCTTACGGGAACACAAATCGGTGCGCTATTTTTCTAATCCCAGCTTTTATCTGTACTCCAGTGCCAAATTTGTTGGGCAAACGTTTGAAGCGCAGGCCGCCCCCTTTAAAACCATTGCCACTGACGCCAAAAAGATTTCTGCGAATTCAACTTCGCAACAACCTAAGTTATTAGTGATAGTGGTTGGCGAAACCGCGCGAGGTGACCACTTCAACCTGAATGGTTATTCAAAGCCGACCACTCCGCGACTTGCAAAGGTCATGCAACAAGGTCACCTGATAAGTTTTGCCAATGCTACCAGCTGTGGCACCTCAACTGCTTATTCCGTGCCTTGTATGTTTTCGGCATTGAACGAAGAGGACTATTCCCCGGCAAAAGCCAAACAACAGGAAAACATCTTGGATATTCTTAAACGAACCGGCGCAGAAATTCTTTGGCTGGATAACAATTCGGACTCAAAAGGCGTTGCCGACAGAGTGAACTACCAATCCTATAAAACGTCTGAGCGAAACCCACTGTGCGATAGTGAATGTCGAGATCATGGAATGTTGGCAAATTTAGACCAATGGGTTGCACGACATCCCAACCAGGATTTGGTGATTGTATTGCATCAAATGGGCAATCATGGGCCCGCATATTACAAACGAGTACCGGAGAACTTTAAACACTTCACGCCGACTTGCGATACCAATGAATTGTCACAGTGCTCAGAAGCGGAACTGAATAACACCTATGATAATGCAATTTTATATACGGATGATTTTCTTACCCAGACCATTGATTGGCTAAAAGGC
>JAASTL010000203.1 GCA_021767305.1 Piscirickettsiaceae bacterium
CGTTATGAATTGCTCGACAGCCAAGACCTTTTGCAAGATAAAAAACGTTTTCAATCTTTATTTGCGTTATTGGTTCAAGCACATTACCAAACCAGTCCTAATGATTTACAGCAATTATTAAACGCCCCTAATATCAAAATCATTACCGCAGAGTATGAACGTCCTACCACCCAAATCGAAGTGGTTGGTGAAGTGGTTGGTGCCGTGCTTTGTGTTGAAGAAGGCAAAATAAACCCAAGTCAGAGCCGTGCCCACGGGCATTTAGTGCCGCAACTCCTAACTCGGCATTATGCGCAGTCAGATTTTCAGATGCTTTCTACCCTAAGAATCATGCGCATTGCAGTGCACCCTTCCCTTCAAAGGCAGGGGATAGGTAAAGGCTTGATTAAACGCGTCGAACAACTAGGTTTAGAAACCCGTCATGACTACATAAGCAGTAGTTTTGGTAGCAGTGATGAATTACTGCCTTTCTGGTTTGAACAGCATTTTTGGCCACTGCATGTTGGGGTAAAACGCGACAAAGCTAGCGGCACTCATAATATCGTGGTTGCCAAGCCGGTAAGCGCCATGTCGCGCCAAGCTTTATCACTCATTCAAACCCGTTTTCAAGAGCAGTTTCCGCATCTTTTACTGGAATCTTTACCACATTTACCAGCACGTCAAATTTTGCAGATTATTCAAACTTTCCGCTTTAAAACCAATAATTATGGTTTAGACAAAGCCTTAACTAACTATGTCAATGGCGAACGCCCTTATGAATCGATCAGTAGCAAGCTGTGGGAATGGAGTTTGCAATCCGCCAATACCATTAGCCAAACTAGCCAGAAAAATCAAAGCATCTGGTGTGACAAGGTACTGAAAAAGAATGACTGGCAAACAGTGGCGCATGAGCATCACCTAGCTGGCAGAAAAGGTGTAGAACAGGCGATGAAAGAGATGGCCAATGGCTGGTTGGTCAAGCGCCCAAGAACAGCTCGGCTTGGATTAACCAAGCCCTATGTTTAAATAAACTCGTGTTTAGATAAGAATACATTTAGAAAACGTGTCTAGATAAGCATTAAGCCAACCATTAAGCATCAAACACCACAGTTTTATTACCGTGAATTAGGACTCGATCTTCCAAATGATAACGCAGTCCGCGCGCCAACACAGTCTTCTCCACATCGCGCCCTAAACGCTTCATATCATCAATAGTATGTGAATGACTAATACGAATCACATCCTGTTCAATAATTGGTCCGGCATCTAAGACTTCGGTCACATAGTGGCAGGTCGCACCAATAAGTTTTACGCCGCGCTCACTGGCTTGATGGTAAGGTTTAGCACCCACAAAAGAGGGTAAGAAACTATGGTGGATATTAATGACCTGCCCAGCATAATCACGGCACATTTGCGGCGGTAAAATCTGCATATAACGCGCTAAAACAATGACGTCTACCTGATATTCTTCCACTAAGGATTCCGTATCGGCAAAGGCCTGCGGTTTGGTTTCTGGCGTAACCGGAACGTAATGGAATGGCACTTTGTACCAATCGGCCATAGAAGCTAAATCATTATGGTTGGCAATCACGCACACCACCTCACCTGGCAGTTCATTCTCGTGCCAGCGGTGTAATAAATCCGCTAAACAGTGCGACTCTTTTGAGGCAAACAGCGCAATACGCTTGGGCTTGGCAGAATCTGACAAATACCATTCCATATGAAAGTCGTTAGCAATCTTAGCGAAGCCTGCTTCAAATTCTTTTAGGGAACAATTTAACGAGCTTGCAAGAATTTCATGGCGCATGAAAAACCAACCGTTATTGGTGTCTGTATGGTGATTAGCCTCAGCAATCGAGCCGCCTTTGCTGGCAATATACTCAGCAACCGTCGCAACAATCCCAACTTGATCAGGACAAGAGATAACTAATCGATAAACATGGTTCATTTAATTCTTCCTAAATAGAATATGGTTGCCTTCAAACCCTTTGCCAATGGATTTATAGCGTTAATTTTTAGCAAAGCACATTAATATATCAAAAACTCCCAGTAAAAAAACAACTTAGTCATGCCTAAGCAGGGCGTTAAAGCAAAAAATTCGCTATAATCTTCGCTTCAAATAAAACTTAGGCCATTTAACTCGCCCGAGTTCAAGCAAAAACCGAAAAGAATTTAAGGCAAACCCCATGAAAATCGTCTCTTTCAATACCAACAGTGTTCGACTCCGTCTTCATCAACTGCAGGCATTGACGGATCAAATCGCTCCCGACATTATCGGCTTGCAGGAAACTAAAGTGCAAGATCACGAGTTTCCGATTGAGGAAATCAATGCAATGGGTTACGACGCGATTTTTATGGGACAAAAAACTCACTATGGCGTCGCCTTGCTATATCGCAAAGGGATTGAATTAGTTGATTCTCAAAAAGGCTGGACAACCGATGATGATGATGCGCAAAAGCGTATGATTATTGGTGACTTCAAACTTGAAAATAACGCTCAAGTGCGAGTCGTTAACGGTTATTTCCCTCAAGGTGAAAACCGTGAACATCCGGTTAAGTTTCCGGCTAAGATCAAATTCTATGACGATTTAATGAAGTATCTAAGTGATTCTTGCTCACCACAAGATAACATTGCAGTGATTGGGGACTTCAATATCTCCCCTACCGATTTAGACATTGGTATTGGTGAGCCCAACCGTAAACGCTGGTTAAGAGATGGTAAAACTAGCTTCCTGCCGGAAGAGCGCGAAATGTGGCAGAGTTTGATTGATTGGGGCTTTATCGATACCTTCCGTACCATTCACCCAGATGAAGACAATGTCTTTAGCTGGTTTGACTATCGTTCTCGCGGATTTGACCGTGAACCTCGCCGCGGCCTTAGAATCGATACCGTTTTGGCAACGCCGCCACTCAATGCCAAGGCAATTGCCAGTGAAGTTGGCTACGATATCAGAGGCATGGAAAAACCATCTGACCATGCGCCGGTTTGGACAGAATTTAAATTTTAAGGACATCCCATGTCAAACACAGAAAACACCCACGTCATGAAAGTGGTGCAGGTGCAAACGTTAGCGCCACAAATCATTCAGATTTTAATGCGCCCCGAGCACCCTCTTACCTACACCGCAGGTGACTACGTTATGCTTGGGTTTGATACCGCTGAACTGAAACCTTTTTCTATCGCCAGTGCGCCACGCGAAGATGGCTTAATAGAGTGTCATATCCGAAAACAGCCGGATAGCGAATGGATGGAACGCCTGTTTGCTACCAAGGCGGGGGATACTTTAGTCTTACAAGGTCCTAAACCACAAATGGCACTTAAGCCAGCGCATGAAGTGATGATTTTTGTGGCTGGTGGCACTGGCTTTGCTCCAATGAAAGCGATTCTTGAAGAAGCGATTCGTCAGGACGTTAAAGTGCC
>JAASTL010000204.1 GCA_021767305.1 Piscirickettsiaceae bacterium
CCAGTTTTCACTCAACAAGGCACAATGACGCTATGCTATCAAGATAACATAAGACATTCTAACGCTGTGGAGTGAAAACTGGCGCAGCCCCTTGCGGGTGGGCGTTTAAGCAGGCATGCTCGGTGTTGTGAATTTCAATAATGGAATAACCATTATCCTCAATCCACGCCTAGAGCCTACCTACTTAAACGTCCCACATAAATTTAAACGTGTTATTCAGAGTCGACTACTTAAAAAGATCCTTAAGCCCAGTCATCCATATTCCTGCTAAAATTCATTTTATGAGTCAAAACCAATCAAACAAACCTATTCTTATTATTGCTGATATCCATCTGCAACCAGAGCAAGGACATCCGATTAATCAGCACTTTAAGTCATTTTTAAAAACTCAACTCAAACAGGTAGAAGCACTCTATATTTTGGGGGATTTATTTGAAATGTGGGTAGGTGATGATATCGGCATAGACACTTACCGACCATTTATTGAGCTATTTTCTCAACTCAGCCAACAAGGGTTGGCGATTTATCTGCAGTACGGTAATCGAGATTTCTTAATGCAGAAAGCCTTCTGCCAAGCAACCGGGATTCAAATTTTACCAGACATTAAAGTTGTTAGCTTCTTTAACACCCCATACCTTCTCTTGCATGGCGATACTCTTTGCACTGATGACAAAGACTATCAAAAGATGCGAAACATAGTCCGCAACCCAGTGGTACAGTTTTTATTCCTAAAGTTGAGTCGTAAGAGACGTTTAGCGATTGGTGAGAAAATGCGCCAAAGTTCAAAAAAGCATAGCCAAAACAAACAGGCTGAAATTATGGATGTAAACCAGCAAGCAGTAGAGCAGTTATTTCAGCGTTACCCGCAAGTTGAAAATATGATTCATGGGCATACCCATCGACCACAAAAGCATACGTTAAAGGTTGATGGGCAAACCAAATATCGCTGGGTTTTGGGAGATTGGCGACCTAAATCGAAGATTATTAAAATCACTGAATCAGGCGCTGAATTAATTGATTATTAGTGCAATACTGCTTTAGTTTTTATTGCAGTACTTGTACGATGGCAAAATTAATCAAATTTAAGAAACTTGAAGTTAAGCACACCATTATCTGCAAGATTAAAACGCACCTTTTCCTTTACCCTGCCCGACTCTTGAGTACCTGAACAGGTCCAGGCTATGGCCCAGTCATAACTGTAATCACATCGATATAAATTATCTTTTAAATACTCAATATGATCCACCTTAATATTACCTGCATAATTCGCTGCTTGGCTGATGTGCGTCATATCTTGGACAAAATTGTCAGTATAGTTTTCAATGACTTGATTCAAAGCAGTCTGAATTTTATCGCAATTCACTGCGCCAGCAGTTGCTTGTAAATCAGTCAGGTCCGCAAGTATTAATTGCATAATTACTTCCTATTCGATTGCGCTTATTACCGGTTAAAAATGTTTACTCACTAAAACATCTTTTTCACCTTCTGTTTTAGCAATGACCACGGCGCCAACGGAATCGCTAAAAATATTCACTGTGGTACGCATCATATCTAAGAATCTATCCACCACTAACAACAGACCTATGGCTTCTGCAGGCAGCCCTACCGCTACCAAAATAATGCTGATTGCTACCAAACTTGCTGACGGAATACCCGCCACACCAATAGAGGTTGTAAGAGCAATGACCACTATTAACAGCTGGGTGGAGAAATCTAACGGCACGCCAAATAGTTGAGCGATAAAAATGGCCGCCACGCACTCGTACAGAGCCGTGCCATCCATATTCACCGTTGCTCCAAGCGGCAATACAAAACTACTGACCCGGTTTGATACGCCAGCTCGATGTTCCAGAGAGCGAATCGTCACCGGTAAAGTCGATGATGAAGAACTGGTTGAAAACGCGGTTAATAAAGCTGGAGCCATGGCTTGATAATGTAGCCAAGGGTTTTTAACTCCACCGACAAATCTCAGAATTAAAGGCATTACCACTAAGAAATGCACACCTAAAGCCAGTGTTACCGTCATAAAGAACAGCGCCAAATTATCAAACTGTTCAAAGCCGGTCTTGGCAACCGAAGCCGCCACCAAGCCAAATACACCGATGGGGGCAAACTTCATAATCAGGGCAGTAATCATCATCATGACATCAAATACGCCCTGCCAGAAATTATCCATAGTGGTTTTAATTTCACCTTTTAACTGTGTCATAAAAAAGCCAAACAGCAAGCTAAAGAAAATCAAACCTAACATCTGCCCATCTGCGGCAGCTTCAACAATATTAGTTGGAATCATGCGCAGGAATACATCAACAACATCACCTGCTGATTTACCCTCAACCGCTTTACTGACTTGCTCATTGGCTTCAATCACGGGTGCAGGGTTATCTGAAACACCGGGTTGAATGACATTCACTAAAACCAGACCGATCATAATGGCAATAAAACTGGTAGATACGTAGTACAACAAGGTTTTGCCACCTAAACGACCAAAACCGCCTTGAGAACCAATGTTGGAAATACCCGTGATAATGGCGGAAACCACCAGTGGTACCACGATCATCTTCAAGGCATTTAAGAATAGCGTGCCTATAAAGGTATAAATGGCTAACCAGTGAATACCCATAATGGTGCCTTCTGTACCGGTCAAGGTACCCATGACCACCGCTAAGGCCAATGCAATTAGAATCTGCCAATGTAATGCAAGTTTCATGTTTTTCCTTTATGAGAGCTAAGCTATAAAAAAAGCGCTTGGTTACCCTAAGCGCTTTTACATTTTAATTCAAATCAACCACAACTAATGGTTTGAGTTTATTGATCCGGGCATTGGTGCCATGCCATGAATGAACCCAAGTTATGCACTTCATCAAAATCTTGTGACAATAAAATCTGCATTGCCATATGTGAGCGCTGACCTGAGCGACAGAATACAATTACAGGAAGATCTTTGTTGAGCATACTTTCTCCAACACGATCGATATCTTGCAACGGGATATTCACTGCACCAGGTAGCTTGCTCATAGCAAACTCTTCTGGGGTACGCACATCAACTAATTGTGCATTTTTTTCTTTAATTAAACGTTTTGCATCATCGCATGGAATAAACATTTATTGAAGCTCCATTAAATCCATATTATTGGGGGCGTAATATACAGTATTTTGCTGATTTTCGATACCGGCTGAATTGGCAATAATATTAATACCCATCTAAATTATTTTTATAATTAAATCAAAATCATGCAGTAAGCATAGAGTGGACTATCAGAATCAAGGCTGCAGCATAAATCGCTGCCAAGACATCGTCGAGCATAATGCCAAAGCCACCAGAGACTTTTTCATCCACCTGCTTAATTGGCCATGGTTTCCAGATATCAAACACCCTGAAAGCGGCAAAGGCAGCAA
>JAASTL010000205.1 GCA_021767305.1 Piscirickettsiaceae bacterium
GTTTGAGCGTGTTTTGTGTTCATATAAAATTCTAAAAGGTAATTTCTGCAGCGTATAACGCCTGTTCTTTTTGCCAGTTATTCCACAGCCTTTTAAGGTTATTGGCAATGTTAGTATTCAATGATTTATCAGCAAATTGCGTCACAGGCTGCACGCCTCTGACCGCATTGGTAAAAAAGATTTCATCGGCATTTTCAACGTCTTGCAAGCTTAGGTTTTTTTCTACTAAATCCCAGTCATGTTGTTGCAACAACTTATACAAACTGGCGCGTGTTGTACCGGCAACACCGCTATTTGCAATTACTGGAGTAATAATTTTATTTTCTTTGACAAGGTAGATATTTGACTGAGTTGCGCACACAACTTGATCAACATAATTCAACATAATGCCCTCATCCCAGCCGTTCTCCATGACTTCTTGGCGTGCCAATACATTTTCTAAACGGTTAAGCGTTTTGACGCCTGCGAATGCATTTATGGAAGCTTGAGTTTTACACACCCCAGCGATTATACCTGCATGCAAATTGGCGCTTTGTACAGGGTGAGGCTTGAAATAAAAGAGTATATTCAACTTGGGTTTTGATGAGGGGGCATAACCCACACCACCCACTCCGCGGCTGACAACAATTTTTAATACCGCACGGTCAGCTGATTGTTGAGACAAATAGCTTTCAATGGCTCGATTTAGCCAACTTTTTAAATCTGCTATTGCTGGCACAGGTATGTTCAATTGCTGGCAACTGTTTTTAATTCTTGACCAATGTGCCTGCCAGTTAAGAATTTTGTGGTCTACGATCGAAATGGTGGTAAAAAAGCCATCGCCATATTGGATACTGCGATCCTCGGCAAACAGACAATCAACCGCCTCACCATTAATCCAAATGGCATGATTGATTGCATTCTCTGGAGTGGCTGACATATCCATAGAATTTAGTTTCAACTCTCTTTACCGGCAAAGGCTCGAATCAAACCTTTAGCCTTATGTCGCGTTTCAGTGAGTTCAAACTCGGCTTCAGAGTCAGCGACAATGCCAGCCCCTGCTCTAAACTGAACTATCGGCTTGCCATTTTCAACACTTTGAATCATGGTGCGAATAAGAATATTCAAATCCAGCGAACCATCACGATTGATATAACCTAAAGAACCAGTATACGCCTCTCTTGGCATCTGCTCTAGCTCTGCCACAATCTCCATGCAACGAATCTTCGGGCACCCGGTAATGGTGCCACCAGGGAATAAAGCATGCACAATATCTAACGGCGAAAAGCCCTCGCGTAATTGCCCACGTACATTCGATACTATGTGGTGCACGTGCTCATAAGTTTCTACAACCATTAATTCATTAACTTCTACACTACCTGGCTGGCAAATGCGCCCCAAATCATTGCGTTCAAGGTCAATGAGCATAATATGCTCGGCACGCTCTTTCGGGTGTTTAATCAACTCCTCAATAAGCGCTTGGTCAGCGGCTAGATCTTCACCACGTTTGCGTGTGCCGGCAATTGGACGTGTATCTACCCATTGATGGTCAAATTTCACTAGGCGTTCGGGGGATGAGCTCATAATTTGCCATGGCTGAGCTTGGTTAGCACTTGCCGGGAAATTAGCTAAAGCCGCAAATGGAGCTGGATTAGACTCTCTTAGGGCTCGGTAAACGGCTAAGTAATTACTTTCTTTATCGAGTTCTACCTGCCATTTACGCGACAGATTGACCTGAAACACATCACCTGCAAGGATATACTCTTTTATCGCTTTCACGCCATTTAAATATTTCTCTTCTGGCTCTTCTAGCGTTTTTATGAGCTTAACTTTTTCTGCCGGTTTTTTAATTGCTTCATCACCCACATTCTTAAGGCGATTTAATAGACCGTTTACATCCTGCTCCATTAAATCAAGTTCTTTATCAAAACCCGGTTCGGCAACTAAATACAACCTTGAGTGCTCATGATTTATGATCACCGCACAAGGTATACGGGTAAGACTGGCTAATGGAAACTCAGATTTAGGTAGGTCTAAAACCGGCTCTATAACTTGAGCATAGTCGTAACTGAAATAAGCAAACCAACCACCCGTAAATGGCAGTTCAATATTCTCGGTAAATGGAGTTTTATCACGTTGAAATTGGTTTTGTACCTGCTGCACAAAATCTGACGCGCAGTTTAAGTCAGTCAACTCCACTCTTTGCTGCGGGAATGCAAACAGAATATCGAATTGCCCTAAGACGGCATCACTACCTGGAATAGAAATACTTTTGGCGACACTTTCCAATAAAAACGGATAGCGTTCCGCATTGAGTTCATGTAAAAGCGTCAAATCCAAAACGCTACCTGGGTGGGATAGTAAATCATTCAAAGCAAACTCTTTAACAATCAGACTTGACTGCGAACTGGCTGAAGAAGATGGATTTGAAAGGTTCATTAATTGCGCTTTTTACAATGATTCAATAAGACGTACAGTGTACTTGATAAGCTCTTATTTTTCGATAATAACTCGCATACCGCAGTGCAAAAAACAAAAAGCCGGCAACTGAAAATTCAGCTACCAGCTTTTTCTAAAAACACTGATTTTAAGTTGCCAGCTAAGTAAGATTTAAAATTAGACTTTACCTAAAACAATGGTTGCATTGGTACCACCAAAGCCAAACGAATTGGATAGAGCAAAATCAATCTTAGCTTCACGTGCTCCATCGGCTACATAATCTAAATCACACCCTTCTTGCGGGTTATCCAGGTTAATAGTCGGTGGCAGTATTTGATTATGAATCGCTAAAGCAGTAAAGACCGCCTCCATCGCACCAGCGGCTCCAAGCGCATGCCCTGTCATTGATTTAGTTGAACTCATGGCTAAGTTATAAGCATGGTCACCAAACACGGTTTTTACTGCGCTGGTTTCACACACGTCGCCCGCAGGGGTTGAAGTGCCATGCGCATTGATATAATCAATTTGAGAAGCATCTACATTCGCATTGTTTAGCGCAGTTTGCATACAGCGTCCAGCACCTTCACCGCCGGCCGCAGGCAAGGTCATATGATAAGCGTCTCCACTCATACCAAAACCTAACACTTCTGCATAGATTTTCGCTCCGCGTGCTTTAGCATGTTCATACTCTTCTAAAACCACAGCTCCAGCGCCGTCGGCCAATACAAAACCGTCACGATCTTGATCCCACGGACGACTGGCTTTTTGCGGATCATCATTTCGGGTAGACAAGGCACGTGCAGCTGCAAACCCAGCTAAACCAAGTTCAGTGGTCGCATATTCAGCTCCGCCAGCAACCATAACATCAACATCGCCATATTGGATCATACGTGCAGCATCACCAATGGAATGAGTACCCGTTGCACAGGCCGTTGCGATGGCCATATTCGGGCCTTTTAGACCA